>JAYSQH010000001.1:0-2022 GCA_043721655.1 Phycicoccus sp.
GACCGTGAACCTGGCTGACCTCACTCGAACTGACGTATGGGTGCCAGGTCTGGTCCTCGGCGCCTCGTTGGCCCTCGTGATCCGGCCACTTTTGGTGGGGCTGTGTCTGATGCCGGCCAGGCTCCGGCGCAACGAGCAGGCCTTCGTGCTCTTTGCCGGGCTCAAGGGCGCGGTTCCCATCTTGCTGGGGAGCCTGTTGCTGGCCGCGAAGATCCAGGACGCGCATCGGCTCTATGGCATCGTCATCGTCGTCGTCTCATTCTCGGTCCTCGTCCAGGGCAGTCTTGTGCCGGCCGTTGCTCGAGCGCTGCACCTGCCGATGCGTATCGTGGAGCCCCAACCATGGTCACTCGGGATCCGTCTGGCCGAGGAGCCCGAGGGAGTGCTGCGTCTCACCGTGGCGTCAGGCTCGCGCGCTGACGGCCAAACCGTCGATGAGCTCGCCGACGCGGCTTCCGACCCGGAGCATTCCGGCGAGGTCTGGGTCAACATGCTGGTCCGTGGCGGCGCACTGGTCTCCGCACGAGGCGACACCCGGCTGGAGGCGGGCGACGAGGTCCTGGTCTCGGCGGATGAGCGCTGGCATCCGCGCCTTGAGGACCTGTTCCGCTCGTAGGCCGTCGGCTGTTGCAGACCGTAACCGGTTACGCCCCTGCTGCCGTGACGATGGCATCGGTGAGGAAGCCGGCGAACAGACCCAGAAGCAGCCCGTAGGCAAGCGCGTCCGGTCGTCGCGTCTTGGCTGTGAGACTGACCAGCTGGGTGACGACGTACAGGATGGATCCGGCGGCCAAGGTCAAGAACAGGACGCTGACGGGTTGGCTGGTGAACTGGTGGCCGATCACGGTTCCCACGAATGTGGGTCCGCCGCCGATGGCGCCCATCGCCAGCAGACCGACGGCCAGGCCGACGGCCAGGCCGGCCGTGAACAGCGAGCCGTAGCCCACGGTCACCCCGAGCCCGCCCCTGCCCTCACGGACTGAGGCCAGGGCCTCGTCGATGGGCGCCCATGCGGCAGGACCCACCCTCTCGACAAAGATATGGCGCACCTTTGGGCCGTGTCCAAGCCGGGCCTGTTTCTCGGCCTGAGGGAGTGGCGCTCGCGTGGTGGCGCAGGGGCGGCTCTTTGTTGGCCTGTCAGTGAGCCGGTCTGGCCCGGCGAGTCAGCTCAGCCAGCAACGGCCGCACCGCTTCTGGCACGTCGGCTTCCGCCCAGTGATGGTGCGCGGCGTGGTCACCGTCACGGACCTCGAGCTGGTAGCTGAACTGGTCGGCCCCGCCAGGTCGGTTCATGCCGGGAACGTCGGGATCGGCGGTCAAGAGCGCGACAGCCAGGCTCTGCTGCACTACGGGCAGGTCGGTCGTATCAATGGTGGTGACCATGTCCAGACCCGCGAGGCCACCGCTTCGGACCAGCTTCAGCTGCACGAGACCACGGTAGCCTCGACCACCCCTGGATACCTACTCCCGCCACGGCGGACCAGCGCGTCAGCGGACCGGCACCTTGACAGCTTGCCAGCCTGCTCGCACGGCGTCCGCCTCGGCGCTGGCGATGCCGTACCTTGACCGTGCGTGCCTCAGGGTGACTGCCGCGAACCGCGAGAACGAGGAGCTGGGCTTCAGTAGCGGGTCGGTGAGGGCGTCGTACCAGATGTTGCCGGGCGCCTCCCAGGCGTTGCCGCCGAGGGCGGTTGACGTGACGTAGAACGCGTGGTTCGGGATGCCGGAGTTGGCGTGGACCCCGCCGTTGTCCGAAGAGGTATGGAGGTAGTGGTCCATGTCATTCGGTTGGTTGTCGTGGGGGTTCGCGGACCCGGGGTCCTTCATCGACCGCAGGGCGGGAGCCAGCTCGGGACCGACGATGTCCGCCCCGATCAGCCAGTCGGCGTTCGCGGCAGTCTGGCCCAGATGGTACTGCTTGACCAGCGAGCCGAACACGTCCGAGATCGACTCGTTCAACGCGCCCGACTGGCCCGAGTAGGTCAGGTTCGCCTCGCTTTGAGTGACCCCGTGGGTCAGCTC
>JAYSQH010000002.1:0-5233 GCA_043721655.1 Phycicoccus sp.
CGCGATGGCCGCGATGGTCGCCTCGACGCTGGCACGCGCCTCGGAATCGTCGGGTAGGAAGGCGATGCCCGCGGCATAGGCGCCCCTGGACGGCAGCTCGAAGTCCACGACCTCACGCAGGAAGGCGTCCGGGATCTGGGTGAGGATGCCGGCTCCGTCGCCCACCATCGGGTCGGCGCCGGTCGCACCCCGGTGCTCAAGGTTGCGCAGTGCCGTCATTGCGTGGTCGACGATGTCGTGCCCTGCACTGCCGCGCATGGTCGCCACAAACGCGACCCCGCATGCGTCGTGCTCGAACTCGGGGCGGTACAACCCCTGGTTCGTTGGCTGGGCAGAAAAAAGCGAAGAAACCACGTTTGACACCGTCCTCAACATCTCGAGAAGCACCTCGGGAAGTACCTCGGGAACCTGCGTGGACGGCATTGGCCAGCGAGGTCACCGCAGAGTACCGGAAACCCCGCATTCCTGACAGGTGAGGTGTGTCAGTCCGGATGCTGAGAAAGGAAAGTCTCGTCCTTCAAGGGTTGCTGAACGGCACCCAGGCGCCAATAGGCGAACGCCGCACCGGCGAACACGATCACCGACGTCCAGACGTTAAGCCGAAGCCCGAGGACGTGGTTGGCCGCGTCGGTGCGCAGCATCTCGATGAAGCCCCGGCCGAAGGTGTACAGCAGCACGTACAGAGCGAAGATCTGGCCTCTGGCAAGGGTGAACCGGCGGTCCACCAGCACCAGGGCCAGGGCGACCAGCAGACTCCACAGGGACTCGTAGAGGAAGGTCGGCTGGAAGGTGCCGAGGATGTTCGTCGTGCTGCCCGGACAGGTGATCGCGGCCCCCGCGCTCTGGTCCCAGCAATGGATCTCGAGGCCCCAGGGCAGATCGGTCTTGGCGCCGTACAGCTCATTGTTGAAGTAGTTGCCCCAGCGCCCGATCGCCTGGGCGAGAACGACCCCGGGGGCTGCCGCATCGGCATAGTCCAGGAAGCGAACCCCGTTACGACGACAACCAATCCATGCACCCACAGCTCCGAGCGCCACAGCCCCCCAGATGCCGAGGCCGCCCTCCCAGATCTTGAACGCGTTGAGCGGATGGCCCCCTTCACCGAAGTAGGCCTGCGGGCTGGAGATCACGTGGTACAACCGGCCGCCCACGATCCCGATCGGGACGACCCACAGTGCCACATCCAGCGCCTGACCCGGCTTGCCACCGCGGTCTTCGAGGCGTCTCTGGGTGATCCAGACGGCAATGATGATGCCGGCGAGAATCCACATGGCATAGGCCCGGATGGGGAACCAGCCGATGAACCAGACCCCCTGGTCCGGGCTGGGGATGGACGAGATCACTTCGTTGCGGCCTTGATCTGACCGATCAGAGTGTCCGGTGTCGACAGCGACTTGGTGATGTCCTTGCCGTTGAGCTTCACGGTGGGGGTGCCGAAGACGCCTTCCTTCTCGGCGGCCGTCTGCACATCGGTGACGTACTTCGCATGTTGACCCGAGGAGGCACACTTCTGCCAGGTCGTCAGTGCTGGACCGGTGATACCTGAGGTCGTGGCGAACTCGGTGAGCTGGGCGTCGGTGTAGCCGTCACCCTCCTTGACCGGCTGTGCGGCGAACACCGCCGAGTGATAGTCGAGGAACTTGCCCGCGTCGGACGCGCAGGCGACAGCGTTGGCGGACCGGCTCGAGGAGTCGTTCTTCAGGTTGGAGTCCAGGAAGGACAAGGTGTGCACGACCAGCTTGACCTCGCCCGCGTCAGCCATCGAAGTCAGGGTCGCCCCGAACGCCTTCTCGAACTGCCCACAGACCGGGCACTGGAAGTCCTCGAAGATATCCACCGTCGGTGCGCCGCTCTTGGCGGGCGTCTTGCTGGCAACGATGCCAGCGCCGTCGCCTCCGAGCGCACCCGTTGGCACAGCTGAGCCCCCGCCCGAATTGCCGCCGCCTCCGATCACGATCGCTGCCACCACCGCCACGATGACGAGGACGCCGACGACGGCGCCGATCACCACCGGGTTGGGGCCCTTTTTCGGCGCGACTGCAGCGAGCTTTTTGGAGGCGTCTGGACGCATCTGGTTGATCTCTCCTCTATCCGAACAAACGGTGGTCAAGGCTGTATGCCGAGCGCGGACGCACAACCAGCCACACGGCGCAGGCAACGAGCCCTGTGTCGCGAAGCAGGTCGAGCAAGTATTGCGTCTTGGCGGCGTCGACGGTTCCCCCGCCACCAAAACAGCCGCAGTCAATGCTCAGTCCACGAGCCCACGCCGAGATGATGCCGATGATGAACGCCAGCATCAGGAGACCGCCGACCGTGGCCGACGCTCGCGTGAGAAAGCCGGCGACCAGGAGCAGCCCGACCACGATCTCGACCACGGGTAGGGCGTAGCCCAGATAACCCGCGAGGTCGTACGGGAGGATCTGGAAGGCACGAACCGCCCTCGCGGAGGCAGTCGGCGAGGTGACCTTGAGCGCCCCGGCCACGATGAGAACGACACCGAGGATCAGCCTGGCCACCAGGCCGATGAGGACCGCGCTCCGTTCGCCGCCCGGAAGACGCATGTGCTCAGTGTCCCCCCCGGACGCCTGCAGCCAGCTCGGCGCAAAGCGTGCGGATCGCCGCGAGACCGTCCGCACGGGACTGTGCATCGGTGAGGCATCGAACCAGTGCCGAGCCAACGATCACACCGTCGGCGAAGGACGCCACCTGCGCAGCCTGGGCGCCGGTGGAGACACCGAGTCCGACGCAGATAGGCGTATCCGTGATGAGCCGGGCCCGGTTGACCAGCACCTCAGCGGTGTCGCCGACGGTGGTGCGCGTCCCGGTGACCCCCATGGTCGACGCGGCGTAGACGAAACCGCGACAGGCCGCGGTGGTGCTCCTGAGCCGAGGCTCGCTCGAGCTGGGTGCAACCAGGAACACGCGGTCGAGGTCGTTTCGCTCTGCAGCCGCGATCCACTCGGCGCCTTCGTCGGGGATCAGGTCCGGAGTGATCAGACCGGCCCCGCCGGCCTTGGCCAGGTCGTCCGCGAACCGGTCAACGCCATAGCGGAGAACGGGATTCCAGTAGGTCATGACCAACGCAGGCGCACCGCTGTCGGCGACGGCCCGAACCGCTCTGAACACGTCCAGGAGCCGGGCTCCCCCCTTGAGCGCAACCTCTGCCGCGTGCTGGATGACCGGGCCGTCCATCAGCGGGTCGGTGTAGGGCACGCCGATCTCGACGATGTCCACGCCGGCCTCGACCATGGCGACCATGGCGTCGATGGATCCCTGGACGTCAGGGAACCCGACCGGAAGGTATCCCACGAGGGCCGCGCGACCCTCCGCCTTCGTCTTGGCCATGACTGCTCCGACGCCGTTCATGGCTGGTCCAGCCCGTCCGGCTCAGCCTCTGACTGCAGCCCCTCGTCGTCCAGCAGCCCGAACCATCGGGCTGCCGTGTCGACGTCCTTGTCACCGCGCCCCGACAGGTTGACCAGAACGATGCCGTCAGGGCCGATCTCGCGGCCGATCTCGAGGGCGCCGGCAAGAGCGTGTGCACTCTCGATCGCGGGGATGATCCCCTCGGTCCGGCACAGCAGCGCGAAGGCGTCCATCGCCTCGGTGTCGGTGATCGGTCTGTACTCGGCTCGGCCGGTGTCACGCAGGAAGGAGTGCTCGGGACCGACGCTCGGGTAGTCCAGTCCGGCCGAGACGGAATGGGACTCCAGGGTCTGCCCGTCTTCGTCCTGGAGGACATAGGTGAACGCGCCGTGCAGGACACCTGGCAGACCGGTGCTGAAGCGGGCCGCATGTTTGAGCGTCTCAACACCCTCACCCCCAGCCTCGAGCCCTATGAGGCGCACGGAGGGGTCGTCGAGGAAACGGTGGAAGATGCCCATGGAGTTGGAGCCGCCGCCGACGCACGCGCACACGACGTCGGGCAGACGGCCGACCAGGTCGAGCACCTGCGCCCGTGCCTCGACACCGATGACCCGCTGGAAGTCACGCACCATCTCGGGGAACGGGTGCGGCCCGGTGACCGTGCCGATCAGGTAGTGGGTGGTCTCGACGTTGGTGACCCAGTCGCGCATCGCTTCGTTGATCGCGTCCTTCAGGGTCGCGCTGCCCTGGCTCACCGGGATCACCTCGGCGCCGAGCAGCCGCATCCGGGCGACGTTCAGTGCCTGACGCTTCGTGTCCTTCGTTCCCATGTAGACGACACACTCAAGGCCCATCAGTGCGGCCGCGGTCGCGCTCGCGACGCCATGCTGACCAGCCCCTGTCTCAGCGATGATCCGCGTCTTGCCCATGCGCTTGGTCAGAAGTGCCTGGCCCAGCGCGTTGTTGATCTTGTGCGAGCCGGTGTGGTTCAGGTCCTCGCGCTTGAGCAGGATGCGCGCTCCCCCAGCGTGTTCGGCGAACTTTGGGACCTCTGTGATGATGCTGGGGCGGCCGGCATACGTGCGTTGCAGGCGCTCGAGCTCGCCCTGAAATGCCGGGTCGATGTTGGCCTTCAGCCGTGCCTCGTCGAGCTGCTCCAGGGCCGCCACCAGCGCCTCGGGGACATACCGGCCGCCATACGAACCGAAGCGGCCCGGCCGCGTGACCCCACCGGTCGAGCTGGGATGGTCGTTCATCAGACTCCCCGTTGACGTAGCGCTGGATGAGCACCTGCAGCAATCAGAGCAGCCACGGCTTCACGCGGGCGGTCACCGGTCACGAGGCTCTCTCCGACCAGCACAGCGTCTGCACCCGCGCGGGCGTAGTCGATCACGTCGTGCGGCCCCCGGACCCCGGACTCAGCGACCTTGATGATCCCGCTCGGGATGTGCGGGGCCAGTCGCGCGAAGGTATTGCGGTCGACCTCGAGAGTCTTGAGGTTACGGGCGTTGACCCCGATGATGCGCGCGCCCGCATCCACCGCGCGCTCGGTCTCGGCCTCGTCGTGAACCTCGACCAGAGCTGCCATCCCCAGGGACTCTGCACGCTCACGCAAGCCAACGAGTGTGGGCTGGTCGAGAGCGGCGACGATCAGCAGGATGACGTCGGCACCATAGGCACGTGCCTCCCAAAGCTGGTAAGAGGAGACGTTGAAGTCCTTGCGCAGCAACGGGATTCCGACCACCGCGCGCACCGCAGCAAGATCCTCCAGGCTGCCGCCGAAACGACGCCGCTCGGTCAGGACGCTGATCATGCTGGCCCCGCCGGCGGCGTAGTCGGCAGCCAGCCCGGCAGGGTCGGCAATCAT
>JAYSQH010000003.1:0-5903 GCA_043721655.1 Phycicoccus sp.
GTCGTGGCCCCCACCGGCTCCGGCAAGACGCTCTCGGCGTTCCTGTGGGCGCTTGACCGGCTCGCCTCCGTTCCCCCATCTCCCGAGCCGCTGCGCCGATGCCGCGTCCTCTACATCTCGCCGATGAAGGCGCTGGCCGTCGACGTCGAACGCAACCTGCGCTCTCCGCTGGTCGGAATCGGCCACGCAGCCGCTCGGCTCGGACTTGCCCAGCCTGAGGTGAGCGTCGCGATCCGCTCCGGCGACACCTCAGCGTCCGACCGCCGACTGTTCGCCCGACGCCCCGCCGATGTCCTCATCACGACCCCCGAGTCCCTCTTCCTGATCCTGACCTCAAAGGCACGTGAGGCCCTCGCGGGGGTCGAGACCGTCATCCTTGATGAGATCCACGCCGTCGCCGGCACGAAGCGTGGCGCGCACCTGGCACTGAGTCTGGAACGGCTGGATGCCCTGCTGGACAAGCCTGCTCAACGCGTCGGCCTCTCGGCCACCGTGCGGCCGGTCGATGAGATCGCGCGCTTCCTCGCAGGGGGCCGACCGGTCACCGTCGTCCAGCCGCCGTCGACCAAGGAGTGGGACCTCCAGGTAGTCGTCCCCATACCCGACATGTCCGCGCTGGGCGAAGTGACGGCAGACCGCAGCGGCGCGGGCGACAGCCCCGAGCGGCGAGCCTCGATCTGGCCACACGTCGAGGAACGCATCGTCGACCTGATCGCCCAGCATCGCTCGACGTTGGTCTTCGCCAACTCCAGACGTCAGGCCGAGCGACTGACTGCCCGACTCAACGAGATCTGGGAGGAACGCCTCGAGCTCGAATCCCTTGCTGCTGAGGGTGATCCGGGCGCTGGGGACGCACCCAAGGCAAGCAGCCGCCATACGAACGCTCCCCGGACGCCCGCAGAGATGATGGCTCAGGCCGGCACGTCCAAGGGCGCTCCAGGGGTGCTGGCCCGCGCACATCACGGATCGGTCAGCAAAGAGCAGCGCGCCCTCATCGAGGACGACCTCAAGGCTGGTCGCCTGCCCGCGGTCGTCGCCACCAGCTCCCTCGAGCTCGGCATCGACATGGGCGCCATCGACCTCGTCATCCAGGTGGAGTCGCCGCCGAGTGTGGCCAGCGGTCTACAACGGGTCGGGCGAGCCGGTCACCAGGTCGGTGCTGTTTCCCGCGGAGTGCTTTTCCCCAAGTTCCGCGGAGACCTCGTCCAGACCGCCGTCGTCGTCGACCGGATGCGCGCCGGCGCTATCGAGTCACTGCGGGTGCCCGCCAACCCGGTCGACGTTCTCGCGCAGCATGTCGTCGCCATGTGCGCGATGGACGACTGGGCCGTTGAAGACCTGGAAGCGTTGGTACGCAAGGCTGCTCCCTTCGCCGTCCTCCCCCGGTCCATCCTCGAGTCGGTCCTCGACATGCTGTCCGGCCGCTATCCGAGCGACGAGTTCGCCGAGCTGCGACCACGCCTGGTCTGGGACCGCGTGACGGCCATGCTGACCGGTCGGCCAGGTGCGCAGCGGCTTGCCGTCACCAGCGGGGGCACCATCCCCGACAGAGGCCTGTATGCCGTCTTCCTCGCCTCTGGCGAAGGCACGGGGCGCCGCGTCGGCGAGCTCGACGAGGAGATGGTCTACGAGTCCCGGGTCGGCGATGTGTTCACCCTCGGCACGTCGACCTGGCGGATCGAGGACATCACCCACGACAAGGTCCTGGTCACTCCGGCGCCCGGTCAGCCCGGCAAGCTGCCGTTCTGGAAGGGCGACTCGCTGGGCCGGCCGGTCGAGCTGGGCCGGGCCGTGGGCGAGTTCGTCCGCGAGCTGGGCAGACTCGGCCCGGACAAGGCGCGCGCCCGGGTGATCGCAACCGGGCTCGATGCCTGGGCCACGGACAACCTGCTCACCTACATCGACGAACAGCGCGAGGCCACTGGACACGTCCCCGATGACCGCAACATCGTGGTCGAGCGGTTCCGGGACGAGCTGGGCGACTGGCGGGTGGTGGTTCACTCCCCCTTCGGCGCACAGGTGCATGCTCCGTGGGCGTTGTGTGTCGCGGCCAGGATGCGTGAGCGGTTCGGCGTGGACGTGCAGGCCATGCATGGCGATGACGGCATCGTGTTCCGGCTGCCTGACATCGAGTTCGACCCTGCCTCTGGGCTCGATGAGATCGGTGCCGGCGGGTCCAGCTCGAACGGTATCGGGCTCGAGCTGATGTCCCTGATCGCCCTCGATGCCGATGACGTGCACGATCTCGTCACTACCGAGATCGGCGGATCTGCGTTGTTCGCAGCGCGTTTCCGCGAATGTGCGGCGCGTGCGCTGTTGCTGCCGCGACGCCGTCCAGACCGCCGACAGGCTCTGTGGCAACAACGGCAACGCTCGGCCCAGCTGCTTTCGGTGGCAGCTCAGTACGCGTCGTTCCCGATCATCCTGGAGACCGTGCGCGAGTGCGTTCAGGACGTCTTCGACGTGCCCGGCCTGAGTTCCCTGATGCGCGACATCGCCTCCCGCGCAGTGCATCTCGTCGAGGTCGAGACGTCGACACCGTCACCGTTCGCCCGCAGCCTGATGTTCGGATACGTGGCGCAGTTCCTCTACGAGGGTGACTCACCTCTGGCCGAGCGGCGCGCGGCCGCGTTGTCGCTCGACCCGACGCTGCTGGCTGAGCTGCTCGGTCGGGGTGAGGGCGCCGCGCTGCGCGACCTGCTCGATCCTGAGGCGTTGGCGCGGACCGAGTCCGAGCTGCAGCGCCTGGCGCCTGGACGGCGTTGCCGGGGCCTGGAGGATGTCGCCGATCTGTTGCGGGTGCTGGGCGCTCAACCACATCAGGCGATCCTGGACCGATCCGTCGAGGGGTCGAGCGCCAAGGACGTTTCGGCCTGGCTCGTCGATCTCGAGAGTGACCGGCGCCTGATCCGGGTCCGCGTCGGCGGCGAGGAGCGCTGGGCCTCCATCGAGGATGCAGGTCGGTTGCGTGATGCCCTGGGTGTGGCCTTGCCGACGGGCGTGCCCGAGACCTTTCTCGAGCCTGCGCCCGACCCGCTGGGCGACCTGGTTGCCCGCTACGCCAGGACACATGGCCCGTTCACCGCCCGGGACGTTGCCGGGTGGTTCGGACTCGGCATGGCGGTCGTCACCGATGTCCTGCGCCGGCTCGTGGCCTCTGGCCGGGTCGTTCAGGGCGAGCTGCGCCCGATCGAGTCCGGTGGCGGCATCCACGGCACCGACTTCTGCGACGCGGAGGTCCTGCGCACCCTTCGCCGCCGTTCGCTGGCCGCTCTCCGCGCCGAGGTCGAGCCCGTGCCGGCCGTCGACCTGGCCCGTTTCCTCCCCCCGTGGCAAGGAGTCGGCGCGGGTCTGCGAGGCAGCGAGGGCGTCCTTCGTGCCGTGGAACAGCTGGCCGGAGCGGTGTTGCCTGCGAGCGCGGTCGAGACGCTGGTGCTGCCAAGCCGCGTCGCGGCATACAGCCCGTCGTTGCTGGATGAGCTCACGGCGAGCGGTGAGGTGATCTGGCGCGGGCACTCCTCGCTGCCTGGCGACGACGGCTGGATCTCGCTGCACCTGGCCGAGACAGCACACCTGACCTTGGCGGCACCGTCCGAAGATCTCGACCTCACCGACCTCCACCGCGACGTCCTTCACGCGCTCGAAGGCGGCGGCGCGTTCTTCTTCCGCACGCTCTCGGACGCCGTCGCCAGCCTCGACGACGACTCGCTGACACGCGTCCTGTGGGACCTGATCTGGGCGGGGCGGATCAGCAACGACACCCTTGCCCCTCTGCGGGCTCTCCTCGCAGGCGGTCGCACTGCGCACAAACCCCGACGCACAGCCCCACGCTCGAGCCGCTACTCCAGTGGAGCCGGCAGCCTCGGCGCCTTGTCCGGTCGACGACTCTCGACAGGACGGGCCCCGATGCCCTCCCGCGCCGGTCCCCCCACGGCTGCCGGGCGCTGGTCCTTGCTGTCGGCCATCGAGGCCGACGCCACCGTTCGCTCCTATGCCGCAGCCGAGGTGCTGCTGGATCGCTACGGAATCGTCACCCGTGGTTCCGTTGTCGCAGAGGGGGTTTCGGGTGGTTTCGCCGGCATATATCGTGTCCTGGCTGCCGCTGAGGAGTCCGGCCGGGTACGCCGCGGCTACTTCGTCGAAGGCCTGGGCGCCGCGCAGTTCGCCAGCGCAGGAGCCGTGGACCGACTTCGGGCGCAGAGCCGGCCACTGCCCGAGGGACCTCTCTCTGGTGCCGGGCGCCGCGACGGCGCACCGTCGGCGGTCGTCCTTGCTGCATCCGACCCGGCCAACGCCTACGGTGCCGCCCTCGGCTGGCCCACCCGAGCCGCTGAACCGAAGGCGGGGCACAAGCCTGGCCGCAAGGCGGGAGCACTCGTGGTGCTGGTCGACGGCTCGCTCACGCTGTACGTCGAGCGGGGCGGCAAGACGTTGTTGTCGTGGACCGACGACCCTGCCTTGCTTCAGTCTGCCGCAGACGCGCTGGCTCTCGCCGTTCACGAGGGGGCGTTGGGCAAGCTGACCGTGGAGAAAGCTGACGGCGACCCGGTCCTCGGCTCCGACCATCCGCTGGCGACTGCGCTCGCCGGGGCCGGCTTCCATGCGACGCCTCGTGGGCTGCGCCTGCGACGCTGATCTCGCGAAGCCAGGCGACGTCTTGGCTGAGCGGCTGACAGACTCAGCGGGTGCCTATCCGTTACCCAGCAGCACTTGAGCCCGGCGACCGCATCGGCGTCACCGCACCGTCTAGCGGAGTCTCCGCTGAGCTGCGGCCACGCCTGGATTTCTGCCTGAACTTCTTACGCGACAGGGGTTTTGACGTAGTTGTCGGAGACTGCATCGACCACTCGAGCTACGTCAGTGCCCCTGCAGCGGACCGCGCCGCCGAGCTGACCGCAATGCTGGTCGACCCGAAGGTCCGCGCCGTGATCCCACCATGGGGAGGCGAGCTGGCCATTGACCTGCTGCCACATCTGGACTGGGACCAGATCGCGGTCAGCGCCCCTACGTGGTTCGTCGGCTTCTCCGACATCTCCACCCTCATCACACCGTTGACGCTGCGCACCGGCATCGCCACGCTGCACGGCAACAACCTCATGGACACCCCGTACGCCGTGCCCGCACCGCTCCTGTCTTGGCTGGACATCGTGACGCTTCAGCCCGGAAGCTCCTTCGAACAGGGCCCCGCAGACGCCTACCGCGCGTCCGGTTTCGACGACTGGGAACGGGACCCGACCCTCACGACATATGAACCAGAAACACCTGGCACATGGACCAGGCTCGACGGCTCCGAGGATGTCACCATCTCAGGTCGGCTCATCGGTGGGTGCATAGAGACGCTGTCCAACCTGACCGGTACCCCGTATGGCGACCTGGCCGGTTTCGCTCGAGACCATGCGCCCGAGGGGCTGTTGGTCTACGTCGAGGCTGCGGAGGAGTCGTCGTACGACATCGGCCGCCGCCTGCACGGTATGAAGCTCGCGGGCTGGTTCGCCGACGCCAACGCAGTCCTGGTCGGGCGAACATCAGCCCCGGACCGTCCCGATCTGTCACAACGTGACGCCGTCCTTGACGCTTTGGGCGACCTGGAGATCCCGATCATCGCCGATGTCGAGTGCGGCCACGTGCCGCCGTATCTGCCGATTGTGAACGGAGCCCTGGGGACGATCGTCTGGTCAACAGATGCGAAGTCGCTGACGCAGACGCTGGGCTGAACGCACGCTGAGCTGAACGCATCCTGAGCTGAAAGTAAGTGCGGCTCAGGCGGCTGAGGCGCGAACCATGGCGTCGGAGCGCTGAGTGACCGGCAGTGACACGGGGGCGCCCATGGCCTCGGACTCGGCGACCCGGTCCGACACGTGGCTGAGCATCTGGGACATCGGCAGGTGAAGGGCCCGGCAGAT
>JAYSQH010000004.1:0-3800 GCA_043721655.1 Phycicoccus sp.
GAAGGACTTCACCTCGCTACCTTTGGCCAAGATCCAAGCCTTTTCGGTCGAGACCGCGGGCACGTTCGACTTGGATGCCGAGCTTGAGTTGTGGTTCTCTGGCTTGGGCAAGGTGAAGTTCGAGTTCAGCGGGAAGACGGATGTGGCCTACCTGAACAAGCTTGTGGCCCACCACGTCCTTTGATGGCTTTCGGAAGATTGATGAGCCGCTCCTCGCGCTCTGCCGGCAGTGCATGGGCAGGTGCTGGTGTCGCCGGCGGCCATGGCCGCAGGCGTTGGCCGATCTGGTCGACGAGCCCGGACCTGCCGGTCCTGGCCGATGCGCTGGGGCAGGCGCTGACCGCGTTGGACCGGCGGCCCGCGTGGCGACCCACCATGGTGGTAACGGCTCAAGCTGTCTGCCCGGCCGGTACGGTTGCTCATGGTCTTGGTCCGGCCCTTGGTCCCGTTCAGTCCGCAAGCAGTCCGCAAGACGTCTATAAACGTTGATCACCAATGGACACCGTCCGACACTATCCGTGCAGGTCAGAGGCTTTTCTGAGCCTTCCAGCAGCTGATCGCAGAGGCGTGATTTCGAATTTGACCGCAGATTGACCGCAAGAATATTCAGCCGCCCGGTCAAGTTTGAAGAGCCCGTTTAGCCAACCGCGACGTGCCGGGGCGCGGCAGCGACCGGGTGAAACCGCCCAGCTCGCCGTCCTCGCCAAAGGGCCAGGGCAGGGGTAAATGAACCGGTGCCAAGACACCGGAAAGGGGAGATGGATGTGACGAAAACTGGCCATGCGCGGGTATCGACACGGGACCGGAGTCTTCACTCGCAAAGCCATTCGCCCACCCCGGGACCTGGAGGATTGATTGTTTCTGGTCTACTTGAGGCGGCAGTGGTTGCGGCTGGGCTCAGTGGTCCGCAGCCGCGGTTTTGGTCGTCGAGGATCGCCTGCCGTAGGTGCGGACCGACTCAGCGATCTGCCAGAGAGATTTTGCCGTTCTCTTGCCGGTTGGGGTCCGCCGGTTAACCCTCGGCTTCCTAACGTATTCAGTGTCGCTGTTCGTATGTCGCTGCTGGAACGTCGGCCGTAGGTACGATCTGGCTCAGAGCCAGACGATCCGCTGGTGTGCATCACGGAGTTGGCGAGTGCGGTCGAGAGCGTTCAGGGACTGTTCAGGCTTTGGAAGCACTCTTGTGGCGGACCCTGTTCCGGCTTGGCGAGTGGAGGAGAAACGTGGAGTTGCCGACCCGAAGCGACATTCAGATCGAAGCACCTAAGGGGCAACACCGACCGCCGCGGCATGGGACGTCTCGGCCGGGCCGGCGTCGTTTCTGGGTGCGTCGTGTGGGCGTGGTGATAGTGGTTTTCCTGCTGTGGCTGGCGTGGTCGATTGGTGGCGCTCTGATGGCCCCGGGTACCGACACGACGACTGCTCGGCTGGCTGAGTGGGCCCGCTTTAACGGGATGGGTTGGGCCGTGGACGAGTTGGAGCAGGTCCAGTACCAGCTCGACCCGCCCAAGGTCGGCGGGAGCCTCGCCGGTGGCATCCCGAGAGTCTCCACGGAGCGGGCAACGCCCAGCCGCGTTGCCGGGCCGGCTGCGATCCGACCTCAGGTCCAACCACCTTTGTCAGGTGAGGGCGTTTGGCAGACGCTGGTCAGCCTCCACGGGAAGCCGGCGATACGGGCGGCTTTCCTGCGTCCAGACGCAGCGCACACCAGCTATCTGGTGGGGGTGGCCTGGCTCGACCAGAAGCTGGTCAAGATGGTCCTGCATCCAGGGTTCAGCGTGCCCGGCGGTTCAGGCTGGTCCCAGCCCTCCTACGTGCCGACATCGCGGCGTGACAGCCTGTTGGCGACGTTCAACTCGGGCTTCACGATGCAGGACGCGAATGGCGGGTACTGGCAGGACGGCCAGACCGCGTCGCCGCTACGCCAGGGCGCGGCGTCGATGGTGCTCTATAAGGATGGCCAGGTCAAAGTGGTCAAGTGGAACGCCGCCGCGCCTGGGCCTGACGTTGCTGCCGTACGCCAGAACCTCGGCATGTTGGTGGAGAACGGCAAGATCTCGCCAGACGTGAACAGCACTACGACGCGGACCTGGGGCAAGACCGTCGGCAACCCTACCTTCGTGTGGCGCACCGCCTTGGGAGTCCGCAGGGACGGTTCGCTGGTGTTCGTGGTGGGGGCCTCGATGTCGGTGCCCACGCTGGCGACCATCGTCCATGACGCCGGAGCCGTAAGTGCCATGGAGCTGGACATCAACAAGGCATGGACCAACTTCATCACTTATACCCACCCGCGCGCCGGCGTGGCAGTGCCGCACATGCTCACCAAGGATGCGCACCCCAATCCCTACCGCTATCTGCAGCAATCGTCGCGTGACTTCGTTGCGGTCTACGCTCGTTGATGAGTCCACCAGCCCAGCGTGCGAGGACGGCACTGACCGAAAAATGGCCGCCGGGGTGGGTGAATTGGGCTGTGACCGCACGCAATTCGGCTCTGTCCGCGAACGTCCAGGAGCGCGAACTCGCGGCCCTGATCTCGGCTCAGTCGCTGACAGCCTCGCCCTATATACGCCACGGTGCGGTGATCCTCAGCCACGTCGGTGAGCACGCGATTTCCTGGACGGCGTTGGGTCTGGTGGGTGCGGTGCTCGATCGCGGGCAACGGCGCCAGTGGCTGTGGGCCACCGCAACCGTCATCAGCGCCCACGCCGTCAGCATCGCGCTCAAGCGGGTGGCGCGTCGGCGCCGTCCCAGCGACCCGCGCATACGGGTGCACGTGGCCACGCCCAGCCACTGGAGCTTCCCGTCTTCACATGCGGCTTCGACCACGGCGGCAGCCGTGGCCTACTCCAGGCTCCTTCGGCGGCGTTACCCGCTGTTCTCGATTCCGGTGATGATGGCCAGCCGGGTGATTGTGGGGGTGCACTACCCCAGCGACGTCTTGGCCGGCGCTCTGGTCGGCGCGGTAATGGGGCGCTGGTCTGCACGGGCCCGGCCGGTGTCGGGCTCGTGACCTTGTTGGACGAGTCACGCCGAGTGTTGCCGGTTTTGGTTCGGGCGTGCCGCCCCCGACAGTGGATCAAGAACGTCCTGGTCCTCACGGCACCGATCGCCGCCGGCGTCATCTCCCAGCCGCGGGCAATCCTGCAGATGCTCGTCGCGGTCATTGCCTTTTGCGTGGCTGCCTCCGGGATCTACCTGGTCAACGACGCCCTGGATGTCGAGGCCGACCGGGCGCATGCCACGAAACGGCTTCGGCCGGTAGCCTCCGGCGAGCTGTCGGTGCGCGCAGCCTGGACCGCAGCTGTCGTGCTGCTGCCGAGCGCACTGGTGATCTCAGCCCTGCTGACGTGGCAGCTGCTCGTGGTCGTCGCGCTCTACGAGGCCCTCCAGCTCTGGTACTGCCTGGGGATGAAGCACGAACCGGTCATCGAGCTCACCAGCGTCGCGTCCGGGTTCCTGCTTCGAGCCATCGCGGGAGGCGTGGCGACCCACGTCCAGCTTTCGCAGTGGTTCCTGATCGCAGCCGGCTTCGGGTCGCTGTTCATGGCTGCCGGCAAGCGGTACGCCGAGAAGCGTCTGGTCCAGGACACCGGGGCGCCGATCCGCCCGGTACTGAGGCGTTACACCCTTTCCTATCTTCGGTTCGTGTGGACCCTGTCGGCCGGAGTGATGGTGACGACGTACGCACTCTGGGCTTTCACCATTCGCCAGGCCACGTTGAACGAGTGGAGCGTCGTGTCCATCGTCCCCTTCGTCGTGGCCCTGCTGCGTTATGCCGTGGACGTTGACAGCGGTGCCGC
>JAYSQH010000005.1:0-3031 GCA_043721655.1 Phycicoccus sp.
ATCCGGGGCATCAGCTGGTGCTCTCGGCTGTACCGCTCGGCGAAGGCTCGCCCGGCCGTGCGTGCAGCCGGACCCAGAGTGGCCGCCGCACGGGCAGCGGCTTGCAGCGCCGCAGCCACGCCTTCCGGCGACAGGTCGGCGGCCGGGAACCACTGCGGATAGCCCTTCAGCACCTCAGATGCGGCGTTCATCGGGTCATGCACCGAGACGATCGGCAAGCCGGTCGCGAGGTACTCGAACACCTTCCCGGACGTGACGTATCGGCCGGTTCCGAGCACGAGCAGCAGGGCGTCGCTGGCCGCGTAGAGCTCGCCGACAAGGGTTTTGCTCACCGGCCCCTGATAGCGCACCCCGACCTTGGCGCCGGCCGTCAGGGCGTCCGCCAGCTCGGGATGTGCCGCGCCGTAGTACCCCAGGTATCCATAGAGGTCGGCGACGGCGTCGGCCAGGAGAGGCTCTCGCTCACGCGCGAGCTGCCAGCCGGCGACCAGCTCGGGCACCGGCACCTTGCCCGAGATGGTGCCGACGTACGTGAAACGCAGGGGAGCGTCGGCGCGTCGAACGATGGGCTCGGCGGCCGGCTCGTCGTACCCGTTGGCGACCACCTGCATGTGCGCCGCCGCCGCCGGATAGGCCGCGCGGTGCCACTGGCGGATGGGCTCGTTCACGAACCACACCTCCTGGGCCCCCTCCAGAGCCCGGCGTTCCCACGTGTGCACCCGGCTGCCCTCGGCATGCAACCGCCGGCCCGAGAAGACGTCGAGCGACCAGGCGTCGCGATAGTCGACGACGTACGGGACGTCATACAGCTCGGCACAATGCAGCGCCGCCGTCATCGCGACCTGGGGGTTGGTCGTGGCCACCACCAGGTCCACCGGATGCTCGGCGTGAATCCGTTCGGCAGCGCGTTCCAGATGCCGGCGCCATGGTCCGTAGACCTTCTCGGGGAAGGGCCGCTGGTCCAGGAGGTTTCGCGCCTTCACCCACGCCCGGGGGGCCAGAGCCCGCAGCGCCGGCCACCGCGCCAGGTCATCCTCCAGGACCGGCCAGTCGAAGACGATCCGCTCAACCCGTATCCGCGGGTCGACCCGCTCTTCCAGCGCCGGGTCCGAACCTGTACGCCGCTCCCACACGTCGCGCTCGATGGTCAGGACCGTCACGTCCCACCCGTCACGGGCGAAGGCGTTCGCCGTCGCCATGGCACGGTAGACACCACCCGAACGACACGGCGGGAAGCCCCAGGCGACGTAGAGCAGGTGCGGTCGAGCGCCCTTCGCGGGCACGGGCGTCTCCCTGGGTGTCGGCGTAAGCGTGAGTCGTTCACGCTAGCGCAGCCGGGGTCCGCCGACCAACGTCGTTGGTCACCGGGCTAGCTCTTTGCGGGCGCCACACCCCGCCGGTTAGGGTTGGCCGGTCGCGGTGCGGTTCCCTTGCAGCTACTTGTGATCCTGACGGAGGTGCACAGCGTGACCAGGACAACGTCATCACGGTGAGCGTCGGCCAGCGCATCGCCGGTCACTGGACGCAGGCCCGATCCGCGTGGTTGCTCGCCACCGTGGTCGCCAGCACCTTCGTGGTCAACTACGTGTCGATCGTCCGGATCAAGCCGCTCTTCGCTCCCGACTCGAGCTTCTACGCCGCCATGGCCCTGTGGTTCGGCGGGACCAGCCAGCCGGAGGCGATCCGCCAGGTCGTCGCGATGCGGCACAGCCAGGGCTGGTCGACCCCTCAGCTGACGATCGAGCGGATGTTCGGCTGGGGCCTGGTTCAGCCCCGTGTCGTCCTGCCTGCGCTGTCCGTGCCCTTCGTCAAGATCTGGGGTATCAATGGCCTGGCCGTCGTCCCCGGGCTGGCGATGGTGGCCCTGACCGGCGTCCTCACCTGGCTGCTGGTGCGCCGGTGGGGCTGGGTGGCCGCAGCCGCCACGGTCGTCCTGATCCTGTCCAGCTGGCGGATCGTGTTCTACGGGTCGGCGATGCTGACCGACTCGTTGTCCGCGCTGTGGGGGGCCCTGATCCTGGTGGCCGCCTGGCACTACGAGCGTCACCGTGGCTGGCCCCCGGTCGCGTGGATGGTCGTCCTGACCGTCATCTCCGGCTTCACCCGACAGGCGACGCTGGTCCCTGCAGGGGCCTTCGTCATCGCCTGGCTCGCGGCACTGCTGCTGCGCCGTCGCCCGAACGGGTGGGGCGTGCCAGCGCTCGCGGTCACTGTCACGTCGGTGGCGATCCAGCTGCTGCAGAACCGGCTCTTCCCGACGTTCTCCCAGTTCGCCCAGGTGAACCAGTTCGAGGCCAACACCCGGGCGCACTCGTTGTTCGGCGCGATGCTGGGCGCTCCCAAGCTCGCCTGGAACATCGCCATCCACGACCTGGGCAACTTCGCCGGGTCGGACCACCCGCTGCTCGTCTTTGTCATGCTCAGCGGCCTGTCGATGGTCATCTTCTGGCGCCGGGCCGAGTCGCACCTGTTGCTGGGCGCGCTCATGGGCATCGGCCTGTATAACGTCGCCACCGGTTCGCCGACCGCCTTCCGCTACGCGATGCCCGGGCTCGCCTTCTTCGCCGTATCCGTCGCGCTGCTGATCTCGCGGGTGGACCCCCGTGCGGTGGTCGCGGAGGTGGACCCACGTCCGGATCGGCCGCCCGAGATGGCACCCGAGATGGCCTCAGAGGCGTCGCCGGATCCGCTGCCCGCAGGCGTTGGCTCGCGTGCCTGAGTCGAGTCGCACCCAACGCCCCGTCGAGCGCACCGACGAGCGCGCCGGTCCCCGCGTCGTGTTCTTCCGTCATTCGCCAGTGCCCCGGGACAGCCGCGCCAAGAAGTTGGCGCTGACCCTCGCCCGAGCCGGGTATGACGTTGTCATCGTCTCCGCCGAGGGTCCGGATGCGAGCCTGGGGGAGTCCAGGCTTGGCCCGGTGCGGATCGTGCACCTGCCGGTGGCCCCGGATCACGTGAAAGCCAACAACGACAGGCTGATTCGCAATCGCAAGCGTCGCTACCCGGTGCTGGCGCCGGCGAGCGTCCAGGG
>JAYSQH010000006.1:0-2867 GCA_043721655.1 Phycicoccus sp.
AGGTCGGTCGCAAGGCCGACGCCCGGCTTCAGCAGGGTGTAGGTCCCCACTCCGATCAGCACCACCAGGATGAGCGGGTTGAAGGCAGCCTTCGGGATGCGTGACGCCAGCAGGGCACCGATCAGTGACCCGCCAAACGCCAGCAACGCCAACGGGATCGCGGTCCTCAGGTCTGGTTTGACCCGACGGTAGTAGGTCACTGCGCTGACCGATGTGCCGCAGATTGAGCCGAGCTTGTTGGTCGCAAGGATCTGGACCGGAGCCACCTGCGGGAATCCGAGCAACAGCGCCGGAAGCTGGATCAGCCCGCCACCGCCGACCACCGCGTCGACCCACCCCGCACAGATGGCGGCCAAGCTCATCAACGCGAGCGTGGTGACCGACGGGTCGTTCACTGCGACTGCCAACCGTCCACGATATCGAGGAGGTCGAGCAGCTCATGGGCAACACCGTCAGGAGTCACATCGACCGAAACCTGTTGTGCCAGGGGAATTTCCGAGTGCGGAACCCAGATGGAGCGCATCCCTGCCAGCTGACTTCCATGAACATCCTCGAAGGGGCGATCCCCCACATAGACAGCCTCGAACGGCTCCACTCCGAGAGCCGCAGCGGATGCGTGGAACGCTTTCGGGTGCGGCTTGGTCCAGGCGATCTCGCTCGAATAAACATCTGCGTCGATCAGGTCGAGGACCCCGTCGCGCTCGAAGACCCCGCGGTGGTAGTCACCCGACCAGATTGTGTTCGACAGGACGCCGACGCGAATCCCCCTCTCACGCAACCCTTCCCAGACCGGACGTACCTGCTCGTCGGTGATCGTGTGCGGCTCCCAGAACTGCCGGTATGCCGCCAGGGCGGCCACGTGCAAGGCATCAGCCAGGTCGACCCCCACCCCGCGCAACAGGTCATCGATGTGTGCGCTGCCCTGACCGGTACGCGCCCGACACCAGGCCGCCTCCTCTGCCGCCATGATGCGGGCCGCGAGATCGGCGCTGGCACGACCATCGTCACGGTGAACGACTCGTGCATAGGCCGTCCACTGCTCCGCCAGGTCAAAGGTGTGCCACGGCGTGAGTGTGCCGCCCCAGTCGAAGATGACCGCACGCAGCCTTGGCCCGGACCGACCCATCAGGTCACTGCGCCTCGCACCTCGGACACGACCGCATCGACGATCTGGCCGACCGGCACCTCGCGTCGATCGCCGGTCGCACGGTCCTTGATCTCGATCGTTCCAGCCTCAAGGCCCTTGCCGACGATCACGATGGTCGGAACGCCGATCAACTCGGCATCCTTGAACTTCACACCAGGCGAGACCTTGCGGCGGTCGTCATAGAGTACCGAAATACCTTGTGCCGCCAGGGCATCGGTCACCTCAGCTGCCTTGGCAAAGACCTCTTCGGCCTTCCCTGTGGCGACAACGTGGACATCGGCGGGCGCGATCGCCCGCGGCCAGACCAGACCCAGCTCGTCATGACAGCCCTCGGCCACAGCGGCGACGGCACGACTGACGCCGACACCGTAGGAACCCATGGTCACGGTCACGAGCTTGCCGTTCTGGTCCAGCACCTTCAGGCCCAGCGCCTCGGCATACTTGCGCCCCAGCTGGAAGATATGCCCCATCTCGATGCCCCGGGCGGTCTCCAGAGGATGACCGCAGCTGGGGCATTCGTCACCGTCGCGAACCTCGGCGGCCTCGATCGTGCCGTCGGCCGTGAAGTCACGTCCGGCAACCAGGTCAATGACGTGCTGGCCCTGGACGTTGGCTCCGGTGACCCAGCTGGTGCCCTCGACGACGCGGGGGTCCAGGACGAACCTGATCCTGGACGTCGCCCGCGCGCCCAGCACCTCGGGGCCGATGTAGCCCTTCACGAGCGCGGGGTTCTTGGCGAAGTCGGCCTCGTCGAACGCCTCGACCTCGGCCGGCTCGACCTGGGCGCCCAGACGCTTCTCGTCGATCTCACGGTCACCGGGCACGCCGATGGCCAGCGGCTCGCGGCGACCGTCCGGGTGGACCAGCATCACGAGCACGTTCTTGAGGGTGTCACCGGCCTGCCAGAGGCGCTCCGCACGCGGGAAGGTCGCGTTGAGGTGGTCAACCAGAGTCTGGATTGTCGGGGTGTCGGGAGTGTCCTCGGCATGGGCAGCCGGCAACCCGTCATACGCAATGGCGGGCGGCACTGGCACCTGAACGGCCTCGACGTTGGCGGCGTAGTCGCACGAGGTGCAGCGCACATAGGTGTCTTCACCGTGTTCGGCCGTCGCGAGAAACTCCTCGGACGCCGACCCGCCCATCGCGCCCGACATCGCCTTGACGATGACGTAGCCGAAGCCCAGGCGGTCGAACATCTTGACGTAGGCGCCGCGGTGCGCGTCATACGAGGCCTGGAGGCCGGCATCGTCCACGTCGAAGGAGTAGGAGTCCTTCATGATGAACTCGCGACCGCGCAGCAGACCGGCGCGCGGACGTGCCTCGTCGCGATACTTGAGCTGGATCTGGTAGATCGACAGCGGCAGGTCCTTGTACGAACCGTAGAGGTCCTTGACCGTCAGCGTGAACATCTCTTCGTGGGTCGGGCCGAGCAGGTAGTCAGCGCCCTTGCGGTCCTTGAGCCGGAAGATGTTCTCTCCGTACTCCGTCCAGCGTCCGGTGGCCTCGAAGGGCTCTCTGGGCAGCAGGGCCGGGAAGCTCAGCTCCTGGGCGCCGATGGCGTCCATCTCCTCGCGCACGATGCGCTCGACATTGCGCAGCACCTTCAGGCCGAGGGGTAGCCAGGTGTAGATGCCGGGGGCGACGCGGCGGATGTAGCCGGCCCGGACCAGGAGCCGGTGGCTCGGCAGCTCGGCATCGGACGGGTCGTCGCGCAGGGTCC
>JAYSQH010000007.1:0-7458 GCA_043721655.1 Phycicoccus sp.
CCGGTCGCATCCTTGAACCCGGTCAGGACGGCGGCCCGGACGACACCGGATCGAGGAGTGACCCACACAGACGTGGCGCCGTCCAACGCCAGCGAGGACACCGAGTTTGCCCCGATGGCAACCTCTTTGGTGCTGACCTGACCGTCGACACCGACCGTCGTCACCAAGACCGACGCAGGTTTGTCCGTCGCTGCGAGGTCAAGGCGCGCGAAGGTCCCGGGGGCGTCAGGCCCGGGCAGAGCCATCCCCGCCAAGGTCGTGATCGGTGCAGACGCCGCGGCCCAGGCGAGATCGGAGGTGGCGCCGGGGGCCAGTCTGCGATCCACCATCGCGGCGGCAACCACCGGAACGTCGGCGCGAACCTGGACGGCATAAGCATCGGGGGGCAACGCACTGAGGTCTATGTCCCTGGTGCTGCGAGCCGCCACGCGCGTCACACCGTTGGCAGGCAACGCTTTGGGGCCGCTGAGAGTGAGCACGCGCGACTCGACGACCGCCTCTTTGTCACCCGGCACGGCAATCCGCAAGGTGGCGCGGCCCTGGATGGCAACCCCGGCGATGACCTGCTCGCGAGACGGCGCCGCCACCGGGATGGCGTCGTCGCCACCACGAGGGACGACCCCGTCGAGCCAGGTGTCGTTCAGGACCGCGGCAACCTCGCCCCCCTGGACGCTGACGTGAACCACCGGCGACGGCTCGGACCCGGCGACGACATTGAGCAGGATGACGGTCCGTGAGTAGGGGCCGACAACCAGGCCATGACCGTTGGGCGACTGGACCGGCCCCTTGGTACCGAGGACAACGACATCGGTGGTCACCGCGTTCGGCCCGGGATTGGTCAGGACCAGACGTTCCCGCCGACCCGGCTCAGGGCCCCCGGCGATGAGCCACGAGGACGCCGCAGCGGGCATACAGGCGGATGTGACCAGCGCCCTGTCGTCGCCGGTCGTCACCCGGGAGCGTTGCGTGGCAACGGTTCCGGGTGCCATCGAGCCCGTCCCCGCGACCAACGCGGACTGGGGTGTCGATATCTTGCCCGAGATGGTCTGGCCGCGCACGGTCACCGGCGCGGCCCATGTCCCACCGGAGGGGAGGCCGCCGATCGTGAGCGATCCGGCAGTCTGCGCGGCAACAAGGCCTGACGGGAGCGCCTCCGCAGGGGCGGCCACGGCCATGACCGAGGTGACCTGCACGCGTGAGTCCTTCAGGCCTGCGATGCCGAGCGCCTCAGATCCGGGACAGATGGCCTGTGCCTGGGTGACGAGCTGGGCGCTCGCGGCCGCCGCCGGACCCTGAACGGTCCTTTGCGCCAGGAAGATGGGGCTGGCCACGTGCGCGGCCCCGACGACCAGCCCCGTGCCGGCGGCCGCGACGGCGAGCGAGCGTAATACGCCCCTCATGAGATCCTCCTGCGGCGGGATGAGCCGAACGGCAGCGCCAGGAACACCACGACGAGCAGAAGGCCCAGCTGCACCCAGCGCCACCACTGCTGGGTCGGCGCCAGGGTGATGGTGAGCTGCCCTGCGCTGGACGGAAGGTCGTATGTCGGCTGCTCGCCTCGGGCGACCTCGGCAAGCTCCCGACCTGCGAACGTCACCTGCGCGTGGTCTGCCCACGCTGCCGGCTCGGCAACGACAAGCCGACGCCCGAGAGCGGCCGAACCAGCCGCGTCGGTGGTGGCCGCATCGATACTCACGTTGGTTCGACCATGGTCCCCGGTGGCCGGAACTGACTGCAGGAGCTTGCCTTTGGCGTTCTCGATCCTGAGCCGCGACGAGCTCATCCCGTTGCCAGCAGGCAGGACTCGCCACAGCACGGACCCATTGCTGTCGCTGAGCCTGGTCATCCCCGCGGTCGCGTCAAGATGTCGCACCAGCGGCTCGGTCGCTGAGCCGGGGAAGGCGATGAACCCGACGCCAAGGGCGGCGAGCCCGTCTCGAGCAGCGTTGACCGAGCTCACATTGCCATCCTCGACCGCGATCCTGACCGCGGCGGCCAGCAGCGGGTCCGGTTCAACGGCAGCACCTGGCAGGTCGCGGACAACCGCGCCGGGCTCGCCGCCGACCAGCCGATAGCCGATAGTGCCCGCCTCGCTGGTCAGGACCAGGAGGCGGCTGCCCATCGGTCCGGTGGCCTGATCTGTTGCAACGGCAGGCATGTTGGGCACCGTCGCGTGCATCGTGTGGCCGACGCCGATCCAGCCGGCCATGGCGACACTGCCCACGACGCCCAGAACAGCTGCGACGACAACAGGGGTCACCAGGATCTGGCGCCAGCCGAACCCGGAACGTGACAGCCGGACCGAGAGCCCGTCGAACCCGAGAACCGCGGCTGCGACCAGCGCCAAAGCCGCAAGGTCGAGCCCGGTGCCAGACCACACGGTGATCGGGCCCCCCGCGCCGGTCAGACCCTGTGGGATGAAGGCGCTGACGAGATACGGCGAAGCGAGGCCAAGGGCCAGCCCGCCCAGGGCAAGGACAGCGAGCATCGTCATTGCTCGGGAAGCGGTGTCGCGGCGCATCATCGCAACGACACCGGCCAGCACGATCGGCGCCGACAGCAGCACGGGGTAGGAGCCGGGGCCCCCAGGGTGCAGCATCGCGAGCTGCCAGGGCGCAGAGGTTTCGCCATACCAGCGGGTCAGACCCGGCCCGCCCAGGAGGAGGACGGGGTTGTCGACCACGCGCAGCAACCACGGCCCCAACAACGCTGTCGGCACCACCAGAAGAACCAACGCATGAAGACGGGTTGCCCCGTGCCCGGCGATGAACAGCACGAGGGCAGCGCCGGCAGTCAGCACGGCCAGCGCAGGGTTGAAGGCGCCGATCAGCGCCACGGCCAGTGCGGTGCCGAACGTGACCGAGATGCGGGTGGATCGTCTTGTGGCACAGGCGAATCCGGCCACGACCAAGGGCAGCAGGATGTGCGCGACAACGGCGCCGAGGCGTCCGCTGGCCTGGGCTGTGGTCAGGGTGCTGAGCGATGCCCAGGCCAGCGCCGCCCACGCGCGCGGCCAGGGAGCTCGTGCCACCACTCGAGCGGCGAGGTAGGCCGTCCAGGCGGACAGCGGGATGGCCCCTGCCAGCAGCCAGCCGATCGCCACACCGACCGAGTCAGTGGGGGCGTCGATGAACGGCAGGTGCTCGAGAACCCAGGCCGCCCCCGACAGGACCGGCAGATAGGGAGCCGGCTCCAGGGCGTTGCCCAGTCCCGCCCCATGCCATCCGTCGAGCCAGGCGTGCCAGAGCCCCGAGGCACCGGCTGTCACCGGGAGCAGCTCGCCGCCCGCGACACCGTGACCATTGGTGGAGAAGAGCGTCCAGAACAGCGATCGCCATGTCGCGGCCGACAGCAGTCCGCCGGCCAGAACCGCCAGGAAACCGGGATGGCGCACGATCCGGGCCGTCAACCCTGTCGTCAGCCTCTCCAGAGACTCACTGTCATCGGAGACCGGCCCGGACTCCAGAGCCTGGGCGATGCCAACACGGTCTTCGGACGAGGGCGCGGACCCGAGCTCGACCGCGTCGTGGAACGTGTCGAGGGCTTGGCGGAAGCCGTCTCGGGGCGAGACGAACAGGCCGCGCAGGTCGCGACGTCGGATCCGGCGGATGCCACGGGCGCGCCAGCGCGCAGAGATCGGGCGCCATGGCGTCATCAACGACCCGAGGTCGCCCAGCTCATCCCAGGCACTGCGGGGCCGTTTGGCCACCAGCAGGACCACAGCCGAGACGAGGCTGGCCGAGGCGATCCAGAGCGCAAGCAGGGGCACGGCAAAAAGGGAGCATCGGGCCAGGGCAACCTGACGGCCGTGGCTGCGGTCGCGACGTCGGGCGGCGTCTGCCGAGAGGTGCGGCGAACGTTGACCGGCGGCAGAGGCGCCCGCTTCGCGCATCCGCGCGCGGGGCACCACCACGACCCGGTGACCGGCCAGGTGCGCTCGCCAGCACAGGTCCAGGCCATCGCCGAACTGCCCGAGCCCGGGGTCGAAACCCCCTAGAGCGTCAAAGACCTCGCGCCGGACGAGCATCCCCGAGGTGCTGACGCTGAGGACGTCGCTGCGGTGGTCGTGCTGGCCCTGGTCGGGCTCGCCGACCGCAGGTCCGCCCGCACGGCTGCCCCTGCGGGTGATCTGCTGCCCCACCTGGAGAAGGCGCGACGTGTCGTCCCACGTGGTGAGCTTGGGGCCGGCGATGCCGACAGAGGGTGACCGCCGGGCCGCATCGAGCAGGTGGGCCAGAGTCTCGGGATCGGCCGCACTGTCGTCGTGCAGCAGCCAGAGCCAGTCGCCAGGACCGGGCTCACCGACGCCTGCCCCCAGCGACCAGCTGGCCACGCCTCGCAGCTGGTCGACCACCCGGCCCACGGCTGCACCGAAGGTCTCTTCGCGAGGTGCGGATATCGACAGGACCTCGCCGATCGCATCGCGTACCCCGCCGTGCGACGCGGCGATCGCGCGGCTCTCGTCGATCGAGCCGGCGTCGACGATGACCAACCGGTCCGGGGGACGGGTCTGCAGCGCCAGGGCGTCCAGGCACTCGCTCAGCCAGACCGCCCCGTCGTGCACGACGAGCACCGCGGTGACACTGACCGGCCCCGCAGCCGAACGCACGAGGTCGGGCTCGCTGGGGAGCAGCTGTTCATCGTGGGCGGTCGGCGACGCTCGACCGGTCGCAGGACGGGGCGGGGCAATGGTCATCAGATAGGGGAGGGGCTAGCAGCGTCGCCGAAGCGACTAGACGGCATGCTTCTTGAGCTTGCGACGTTCACGCTCGGAGAGCCCACCCCAGATGCCGAACCGCTCATCATGGGCGAGCGCGTAGTCGAGGCACTGGCCGCGGACATCACAGCCGACGCAGACCTTCTTGGCCTCGCGGGTGGAGCCGCCCTTCTCGGGGAAGAACGCCTCGGGGTCGGTCTGGGCGCACAACGCACGCTCCTGCCACGACAGCTCGCCCTCATCATCGGCGGCGTCGACAAACTCCGAATTCGTGATCAGCTGAAGCTCTAGCACGGCCCCTCCTCGACCCAACAATCGCCAGTATTAGTGTTGATCGAACCTGGCGGGAAAATCAGGACAAAACCCTCGAGAAACAGCTGTACCAGCCTTCACAAACTGCTGGGATGAGCTCTTCGCCGGGGTGATCCTGCCGGATGCTCCCGATGTGATGACAACAATGGAATTACACGCGTGTCATACGTGGAAGTCAAGCGGATCTCTGATATTGGTCCTTAGCGACAGGTGCATAAATCTGGCATAACGCCCACAGGTGTCTTCCAGCATCATCCGAGGCCAGAATCGTCTGTCTCGAACCCTCCCTGACAGACTGCCGCCATGCACATCACCGTCCTGGCCGGTGGAGTGGGCGGAGCGCGCTTCCTGCGTGGTTTGCGCGCCCACCTCGACCGCACACCCGGCCTGTCCGACTCCACCATCACCGTGATCGGCAACACCGGTGACGACATCAACCTGTTCGGGCTTCGAGTGTGCCCAGACCTCGACACCGTCATGTACACCCTCGGTGGCGGCATCCACGAAGAACAGGGCTGGGGGCGCGCCGACGAGACACACTCGGTCCAGGGCGAGCTGGCGGCATACGGGGCGCAGCCGCAGTGGTTCGGTCTCGGCGACCGCGACTTCGGCACCCACATCGTACGTAGCCAGTGGCTGGGGCAGGGCCTCTCGCTCTCGGAGGTGACCGCCCGGCTGTGCGCTCGCTGGGGCCTGCCCGATCAAGGCATCACGCTCCTGCCGATGTCGGACTCCCCCGTTGAGACCCACGTCGTCATCGACGACCCGAGCAGCGACGAGCGCAGCGGTGAGAGCGGCGGCGAAGGGGCGCCCCCGCAGAAAGCCGTCCACTTCCAGGAGTGGTGGGTCGGCATGCGCGCCGCCGTTCCCGCCCGGAAGTTCATCGCGGTCGGCATGGACCGGGCCACGGCCGCACCCGGCGTCCTGGATGCGATCCGCAAGGCCGACATCATCCTGCTGCCGCCGAGCAACCCCGTGGTCTCCATCGGCATCATCCTGGGAGTGCCAGGGGTGCGAGATGCGTTGCGTGGCAGCGTCGCACCGGTCGTCGGCGTATCCCCGCTGATCAGTGGCGCGCCAGTCCGTGGCCATGCCGATGCCTGCCTGTCGGCCATCGGGGTCGAGTGCACGACGCAGGCCGTGGCCGGTCTCTATGCCGACTTCCTGGACGGCTGGCTGGTCGATGACTCGGATGCTCCCACCACAGGGTTCGCTCCCCGGCTCGAAGTGCAGGTCCGGCCGTTGTGGATGAACGACCTCGACACCAGTGCCGACATCGCAGGGGCGGCCGTCGATCTTGCCCTGAAGCTGCGCAAGACCCCGCTGGTATGACGGCACGCACCTCGGTCGTCACGCTCACCCCGCTGCTCGGGATCCCCGCAGTGCACCGCGATGACAACCTTGTCGACCTTATGCTGGAAGCGTTGCAGCACAACGGGATCGAGCTCATGGACGGAGACATTCTCGTGGTCTCCAGCAAGATCGCGTCCAAGGCGATGGGACTCAGCGCGCCCCTTGCCGAGCGCGAGGACGTGATCCGCTCCCAGACGGTGCGGGTCGTGGCCGAACGGATAACACCGCTGGGCGTCACGCGCGTGGTGGAGACGGTCGCCGGCCCGGTCATGGCTGCGGCTGGTGTCGACGCGTCCAATACGGCCGACTCGTCGATCGTTCTGGTCCTGCCCGATGACCCGGACGCCGTCGCAACCGAGATCCTCAGCGGCATCGAGAACGCCTGGGAGACCCTTACGGGCAGACGTCCCCGGCTGGGGGTCGTGCTCAGTGACACTGCCGGACGTCCTTGGCGGACGGGTCAGGTTGACTTCGCGCTCGGAGCCGCAGGCATCAGACTTGTCGATGACCTGCGGGGGGATGTCGACGCCGACGGGCGGATCCTCTCGGTGACCGAGCGGTGCATTGCTGACGAGATCGCGGCGGCCGCCGACCTGGTCAAAGGCAAGGCAACCGGCGTGCCGGTGGCCCACCTCAGGGGTCTGGGTCAGTACGTCGATGACCGCGAATCCGATTCTGGCGCCAGAGATCTCGTCCGTACCGGGCAAGGTGACTGGTTCAGCCTCGGACAGGCCGAAGCCGTCCGCGCAGCCCTGGGCGTGACACCAGGGTCCGCCGAGGCGACCGCGGTCGGCATACCGTCGATAGAGGGCGAACCCGTTGCGGACAAAGCGAGTCGGGCCCTCCGGGTCGCTCTGCTCGCCTGCCCGGGCGTGTCTGGTCACCTCGACGGTGATGTGATCACCCTGGTGGCCATTGACCACTTCGCGCTCGGCGTCGCTGTCACCCGGGCAGAGGTGGCCCTGCGCGGCGAGGGCCTGACCACAACCCTCACTCGCGTACCGGCGCCAACCCTCGCCGATGAGCGCCTGCCAGCTCACGCCGGCGCGGTTATCGCCTTCCAATAGCATCGAAAC
>JAYSQH010000008.1:0-6087 GCA_043721655.1 Phycicoccus sp.
CGCCTCTCCCGCTTGAAGGAGCTTGAGGAGATCGACTTTGCCGACGTCGCCGGCTCAGGTCGGACCAAGAAAGAGCTCCTCGTGATGAAGCGCGAGAAGATCAAGCTCGAGAAGACCCTCGGCGGCATCCGCGACATGGCCAAGATCCCCTCAGCCGTGTGGATCGTGGACACCAAGAAGGAGCACCTCGCCGTCACCGAGGCGCGCAAGCTCAAGCTCCCGGTCATCGCGATCCTGGACACGAACTGCGACCCCGACGAGGTTGACTACAAGATCCCGGGCAACGACGACGCGATCCGCTCCGTCACCCTGCTCACCCGTGTGGTTGCCGACGCCGTTGCCGCGGGCCTGATCGCTCGCGCTGCTGCTCGTGGTGGCAGCGACGCGTCCGAAGAAGGCGCCGTAGCAGCTGACGAGCCGATGGCCGAGTGGGAGCGCGAGCTTCTTGCCGGCGCTGACACTCCCGTCGCTGAGACTCCCGCGGCAGAGGTCGTAGAGGCTCCCGTGGTCGAAGCTCCGGTCGCTGAGGTTCCCGCGGCAGAGGCTCCGGTCGCTGAGGTTGCCGACGCCAAGACCGCCGAGGACTCAGACGCCAAGGCCTGAACACTCCTGCTGAACCCTGAACGAGTCAGCGCGCCGGGTTCGACCTTCTGGTCGCGCCCGGCGCGTACTCATGAAAGAGAGCGATAACGATGGCGAACTACACCTCCGCTGACATCAAGGCGCTACGCGAGTCGACCGGCTCCGGGATGATGGACGTCAAGCGGGCACTGGACGAGGCCGACGGCGACCACGACAAGGCCACCGAGATCCTGCGGATCAAGGGTCTCAAAGGCGTCACCAAGCGCGAAGGCCGTTCAACCAGCAACGGCCTCGTGGCTGCCCAGGCCGGCAACGGCGTCGGCACGATGGTCGAAGTCAACTGCGAGACCGACTTCGTCGCCAAGGGCGAGAAGTTCATCACGCTAGCCGGCCAGGTGTTGGCTCAGGCTGTGAACGTCGGGGCATCGACCGCCGAGGAGCTGCTTGCCAGCGACCTGGGCGGCAAGTCGGTCCAGCAGGTTCTGGACGAGGCCAACGCGACGATCGGCGAGAAGATCGAGGTCCGTCGCCTGTCGCGCCTCGAGGCCCCAAACGTGGTGTGCTACCTGCACAAGACCAGTCCTGACCTGCCGGCCCAGATCGGCGTCTTGATGGCCACCGACGGCGGCGACGAAGAGACTGCTCGCGACATCGCGATGCACATAGCCGCGTTCAGCCCGTCGGTTCTCTCTCGTGACGAGATCGATGCCGAGATCGTCGAGAACGAGCGTCGTGTCGCCGAGGCCACCGCCAAGGAAGAGGGCAAGCCCGAGGCTGCTTTTCCCAAGATCATCGAGGGCCGGCTCAACGGCTTCTTCAAGGAGAACGTTCTGCTCGAGCAGGCTTTCGCAAAGGACTCCAAGAAGACGGTCGCGAAGGTCCTCGAGGAGTCCGGTGCGACGGCCAAGGCCTTCGCCCGGTTCCGCGTCGGATCCTGACCGTTTCCGCTCGCTGAGTTGTGGAAGACTCACGCCAGATACCTCAGCTTCTTGCCTTGGGAGGCCCCGTTGACCACACTCACCACCGAAGTCGCACGGCCGACATACAAACGGGTGTTGCTCAAGCTCTCCGGCGAGGCATTCGGCGGCGGCAAGGTGGGACTCGACCCTGACGTCGTCCGTGGCATTGCCGAACAGATAGCTGCGGCAGCCGCCACGGGCGTCCAGGTGGCCGTGGTCATGGGTGGCGGCAACTTCTTCCGCGGAGCCGAGCTCCAGCGCCGGGGGATGGACCGCGCCCGTGCCGACTATATGGGCATGCTCGGCATCGTGATGAACTGCCTTGCGCTGCAGGACTTCCTGGAGAAGGCAGGCATCGGGACCCGCGTTCAGACCGCGATCACGATGGGCCAGATCGCCGAGCCGTACATCCCGCTGCGGGCTATCAGGCACCTCGAGAAGGGCCGCGTCGTCATCTTCGGCGCCGGTTTCGGCCTGCCCTTCTTCTCGACTGACACCGTTGCCGCGCAACGAGCCCTCGAGATCCAGTGCGACGTGGTCCTGATGAGCAAGAACGGGGTGGACGGTGTCTACAGCGCCGACCCGCGGACCGATACCACCGCTCACAAGCTTGACCGCATCTCGTATGACGATGCGCTGCAGCAGGGCCTGCGCGTTGTCGACGGCCCTGCCTTCGCGCTGTGCTCCGAGAACAAGCTTCCGATGATCGTCTTCGGGATGGAAGGCGACGGCAACATCGCCAAGGCCATCCGGGGTGAGAGGATCGGCACGCTCGTTACCGCTGATGAGGAGTCCTGATGATCGACGAAACCATGCTCGAGGCCGAAGAAAAGATGGAGAAGGCCCTCGAGGTCGCCAAGGAGGACTTCGCGACCATCCGCACCGGGCGGGCCAATGCGGCGATGTTCAACAAGATCACCGTGGACTACTACGGCTCCCAGACCCCGCTGCAGCAACTGGCGTCCTTCCAGACTCCTGAGGCGCGCACGATCCTGATCACGCCGTTCGACAAGACCTCGATCGCCGAGATCGAGAAGACCCTTCGCGACTCCAACCTGGGCATCAACCCCAACAGCGACGGGACTGTCATTCGCATCAACCTCCCGCAGCTGACGGAGGAGCGGCGCAAGGAGTACATCAAGCTGGCCCACGGCAAGGCCGAGGACGCCAAGGTGTCGATCCGCAACATCCGCCGCAAGGCCAAGGACGAGATCGACCACTTCGTCAAGGAGGGCAAGATCGGCGAGGACGAGGGCACCCGTGCCGAGAAAGAGCTCGAGTCCTTCACCAAGAAGCACGTCGAGAACGTCGACTCGATACTCAAGGTCAAGGAAGCTGAGCTCCTCGAAGTCTGAGGCGGCCAGGCCGACCAAGGTATGACGACAACACCGTCCTCCCGCAGCGAACGGCGCGCAGCGGGCGAACCCTCCAGGACGAGACCCAGCCGGGCAGGGCGACACCTGCCGACTGCGATCGCCGTGGGGCTGAGCCTCGGTGCCGTGGTCATCGCGAGTCTCATCTTCCGCAAGGAGGGCTTTCTCGCGGTGCTGATCGTCGCTGCGTGCTTCGGTGTCTGGGAGCTTCGGGGCGGCCTGGCTCAGGGCAAGATCAACGTCCCGTTGTTGCCCAGCCTCGTAGGCGCAGTCGCCATGATCACCGCGTCGTTCTACGGCGGCGGACAGGCCCTGGCCGTCGGTTTCGGCCTGACTTGCATCTCCATGCTCCTGTGGCGGATGGCCGACGGGCTGCACGACGCGGTCCGCGATATCGCCGGCGGCATTTTCGTGGCGGCATACGTGCCGTTGCTGGCGTCCTTCGCCAGTCTGATGCTGGCGGAACCGGATGGCGCCAAACGGATTTTCGTGTTCTTGATCGTCGCGATCTGCAGCGACGTCGGGGGCTACGCCGTGGGCGTGGTGGCTGGCAAGCACCCGATGGCGCCGTCGATCAGCCCCAAGAAGTCCTGGGAGGGCGCCGCCGGTTCGGTCCTTGCCTGCGTGGTCGCCGGCATCGCCACCGTCACGCTCTTCTTGGACGGAACCTGGTGGGCGGGAGCGATCGTCGGGCTGGCCCTGGTCGCGTCGGCCACGCTCGGTGACCTGACCGAGTCGACCGTCAAACGCGACCTCGGCATCAAGGACCTGGGAACCATCCTCCCTGGGCACGGCGGGATCATGGACCGGATGGACTCGCTGCTGCTGTCGGCTCCGGTTGCCTGGGCCCTGCTGGCGCTGCTCGTCCCCGTCGCGGTTGGAACCGGTGCCTGAGCCTGAGACACTGGGGGCGATGTCTGACGTCGAACAAAACACCCGCCCCAGGCCTGGGGAACTGGTCTTTGCCGCACCGCGGCGAGGCAAGCCCCCCCTCCATCTGGCCGACCTGGATCCTGCGGAACGCAAGACGGCTGTTGAGGCGTTGGGGCACAAGGGTTTTCGGGCCAAGCAGCTGTCCACGCACTACTTCGAGCGACTGGTCGACTCACCCGCTGAGATGAGCGACCTGCCCAAGGCCATCCGTGACGAGCTGGTGGCAGGACTCTTGCCTCAGCTGCTCACGCCCGTGCGGACCCTCGAGGCCGACAAGGGCAAGACGGTCAAGTCGGTGTGGCGACTGCACGACGGTGCTCTGGTCGAGAGCGTGTTGATGCGCTATCCCAAGCGGGTTACGATCTGCATCTCCAGCCAGGCCGGTTGCGGCATGAACTGTCCATTCTGTGCCACCGGGCAAGAGGGCCTGACCCGCAACATGTCGACGGCCGAGATCGTTGAGCAGGTCGTGCATGCAGCCAGATCGCTGCGGCGGGGCGACGTGGCAGGTGGCGCCGAAGCGGGTCCGCTTCGGGTCAGCAACGTGGTCTTCATGGGTATGGGCGAGGCGCTGGCCAACTACACGGCCGCGATCGGTGCCATCCGGCGGATGACCGACCAGACGCCGGACGGTCTGGGCATGTCGGCGCGAGGGATCACGATGTCGACCGTGGGGCTGGTCCCGGCCATCGACAAGCTGGCCGCCGAGGGTATTCCGGTCACGCTGGCGCTGTCGCTGCATGCACCGGACGACGAGCTACGCAACGAGCTCGTGCCAATCAATACCAGGTGGAGCGTTGACGAGGCGATCGACGCGGCATACCGCTATTTCACGGCCACGGGGCGTCGGGTCAGCATCGAGTACGCCCTGATCCGCAACATGAACGACCAGGGCTGGCGTGCAGACCTGCTGGGCCGCAAGCTCAACGCTCGCGGTCGCGGTTGGGTGCACGTCAACCCGATCCCGCTCAACCCGACGCCGGGATCGAAGTGGACAGCATCGGATCCGGGCGTCGAGCGCGAGTTCGTCCGCCGCTTGCGCGCGTGCGGCGTGCCGACGACCGTGCGCGACACCCGTGGTTCGGACATCGACGGCGCCTGCGGCCAGCTGGCGGCCTCGACCGCCTGACTTGCCGTTCGTCGCACGAAGGGGACGCTTCGCCGCACGGGGTGGCGGGTGGTCTCGCCTGAGCGTGGGGTCGGGGCAAAGATGTCGGTATGACCGACGGAACGTACGCGCGCGCCCATCGCCGAAGCATCGACGACCCTGAAGGCTTCTGGGGAGAGGCGGCTCTGGGGATCGACTGGATCACCAAGCCTGCTCAGGTGCTGGACGATTCCCAACCTCCGTTCTACCGGTGGTTCCAGGGCGGTCAGCTCAACACCTGTTACAACGCTCTTGACCGGCACGTGATCGACGGCCGAGGCGACCAGCCGGCGATCCACTACGACAGCCCTGTTACCGGGACGTCGCGCACACTGACCTACATCGAGCTGCTGGACCAGGTGTCACGGTTCGGTGGCGCGTTGCGGGCACTCGGGGTGGACAAGGGTGACCGGGTGGTCATCTACATGCCGATGGTGCCCGAGGCCATCGTGGCGATGCTGGCCTGCGCAAGGATCGGGGCGGTGCACTCGGTGGTCTTCGGCGGGTTCGCCCCCGGTGAGCTGGCGGCCCGGATCGAGGACGCCGCCCCGAAGGTCGTCGTGATCGCCTCATGCGGCATCGAGCCCAAACGAGTGGTGGAGTACAAGCCGCTCGTGGATGCGGCCATCGAGCGGTCCGCACACAAGCCCGACTACTGCGTGGTGCTTCAGCGCGAACAGGCAGTGGCGACGATGGGCCCGCGCGACCTCGACTGGTCAGTCCTGATGGATCCGAAGCAGATGGCGGTGTCCGAGTGTGTGACCCTTGAGGCGACCGACCCGCTCTACATCCTCTACACCTCGGGGACCACGGGACGGCCCAAGGGCATCGTGCGCGACAACGGCGGCCATGCCGTCGCCCTGCACTGGTCGATGAGCAACGTCTACGGGCTCAATCCGGGCGAGGTCTTCTGGGCGGCCAGCGACGTCGGCTGGGTGGTCGGCCACTCCTACATCGTCTATGCCCCCCTGCTGGCCGGGTGCACGACCGTGCTCTACGAGGGCAAGCCTGTGGGCACGCCTGACGCCGGCGCCTTGTGGCGGGTGGCTGCGCAGTATGGCGTCTCGGCACTGTTCACCGCGCCGACGGCGAT
>JAYSQH010000009.1:0-3557 GCA_043721655.1 Phycicoccus sp.
CAGTTTGATGATGACCCCTCAGACCTGCTGTTCAGGGCGTTTTACATTGCTCCCGAACATCAGGGGAACGGGTATGCGACGGCGGCTGTCTCGGCCGTCAGAACCTTTGTCCAGCAACGTCTTCCGGATGTCAAACGGGTCGTGTTGACGGTTCAGCACCGCAACGCTGCGGCGATTGCCACCTATCTGAAGTGTGGGTTCGTCAAGACCGGCGAGGACTATCTGGGCGGGCTCAAGGGCCCGCAATACGTGATGGTGCTGGAGGTCTGAGACCCCTCAGTCGCTCCAGCGGAACGTGCGTGACGCCAAGGCCGTCGCCGCGGCTCCCCACGCGACCAGGACCAGCACTGGCAGGCCGGTCAGTCGCCCGTGCACGAAGGCCTCACGCAAACCGTCCCCCAGGGCGCCGGAGGGCAGGACCGAAGCGAGGTGGGAGAGACCGGCCGGCATCTGGGTACGCGGGATGATGACGCCCCCCAGACCAAGGAGTGCGATCCAGATCAGGTTGGCCAGCGCCAGTACGCCCTCGGCGCGGAGCGAGCCGGCGAGGAGCAGGGCGAGCGCGACGAACGCCCAGGTGCCGATCAGCGCGACGAGTGTGCCTGCGAACAGACCCATCCACTGTGGCTGCCACCCCAGCGCCAGACCCAGGCCACCGATCACGACGCCCTGCAGGAGCTCGACGCTCAACACTGCCAACGCTTTCGCGACGAGGAGTCCGTTGCGACCGAGAGGACTGACGCCAAGGAGGCGCAGCACGCCATACCTGCGGTCGAAGCCTGTCGAGATGGCTTGGCCGGTGAAGGCCGTGGAGATCACGGCTAGGGCCAGCACCCCCGGGACGGCCAGGTCGATGTGGCGTCCGGCGCCGAGCGACGGGGTCTGGCTGAATGCCAAGCCCACCAGAGCCATCGCCGGCAGCACGAGGGCCACCAGCAGCTGCTCGCCGTTGCGCAGCAGGGTGCCCGTCTCGAACCGGGCCTGTGCGAGGACCCGGTTGCGTGTGGGCGCGGCCGTGTTCACCGGGCTGACTCACGCGTGAGGGAGAAGTAGACGTCCTCGAGCGAACGTTCGGCGGTCAGCTCGGCAAGGCTTCCATGAGCGACGACGCGACCCTGGTTGACGATGACGATGTGGTCGGCCAGGCGTTCCGCTTCCTCGAAGGAGTGGGTTGTGACGATGACGGCGCAGCCGGTGTCCCGGGTCTCGCGCACCAGGTCCCAGACCTCCAGCCGGGCGTGCGGATCCAGACCTGCCGTCGGCTCGTCCAGGAAGGCGACCTCCGGTCTGCCCACCAGCGCGGCGGCGAGCGCGACGCGCTGCTTCTGCCCGCCGGACAACCTGCGCACGGTCGTGCCGCTGAAGGCGCCGATGCCGAGCCGGTCCACGAGGGCGTCCACATCGGCAGGTGACTGGTGGAAGGCAGCGAGGTGACGCAGCAGACGTACGGGCTTGGTGGCGTTGGGCAGTCCTCCGTCCTGCAACATGACCCCGACGCGGGCGCGGTGGTCGGCGTCGGCCTTCCAGGGGTCGGCCCCCAGGACGAGGACCTCGCCTGAGTCCGGGCGTTGCAGACCCTCAGCGCACTCGATGGTCGTCGTCTTGCCGGCGCCGTTGGGCCCGAGCATCGCGGTCACGCGCCCATGGCGAGCGGTCCACGTCATGCCCGCAAGGGCAGTGGTTGCGCCAAACCGCTTGGCGAGATCGCGCACAGTCACGGCGTCGGTCACGGGCGGAGTCTAGGACATGCAAGCGAAGTGATCGGCATGACATCGTGCCTCGATGGTAGTGAGGCAACCCTTACTTGAGTTGCGCTGCCGAATTAAGTCACACTATTGTTGTGTTTATCGCTGACCACCACGTTTCAGGCTGTGCGGACGGGCCCCATCCCGGACCGCACGTCCTGGATGCCCGAACCAGGGACCGGGTCCGGCAAACCATCTCCGAGCACGGCCCGATCACTGCGAGCGACCTCGCCTCACGTCTGGGCCTGACGCCCGCAGCGGTCCGCCGACACCTTGACGTGCTCGCCGAGCAAGGCGCCATCGAGGAGCGCGAGCCCGCCACAGCGGGCGGCGCGGGTCGCGGTCGCGGCCGGCCCGCCCGGGCATACGTCCTGTCGGCGGCTGGTCACGCCGGCATGAACAGCGACTACGACGACGTGGCGACCTCAGCACTTCGTTTTCTCGCCGAGCACGCCGGCGCCGATGCGGTGGGCGAGTTCGCCCGCGAGCGCAGCGCCGAGCTCGAACAGCGGTATTCCATCCAGCTCGCCGCAGCCGGCGGCGACGTCTCTGCACGGGCCGACGCGCTGGCAGCCGCACTGATCGACGATGGCTTCGCGGCGTCCACCCGACCCGTCGGACAAGGGACTCCCTTGGCCGGCGTCCAGCTGTGCCAGGGACATTGCCCGGTTCAGCACGTCGCAGCCGAGTTCCCACAGTTCTGTGACGCCGAGACCGACGCGTTCTCGCGCCTGCTCGGAGTCCATGTCCAACGCCTGGCGACCCTCGCCCACGGCGAGCACGTCTGCACCACGTTCATCCCTTTGAGCGTCGCCCACTCGACAACCTCTGATGAAAGGCCCTCGCGATGAGCATTATCGAAGAGCTAAACCCCGGACTGAAAGGCCTCGGGACCTACGAGTACGGCTGGTCAGACAGTGATGCTGCCGGTGTCTCGGCTCGTCGAGGCCTGAACGAGGAGGTCGTTCGCGACATCTCCGGGCGAAAAAACGAGCCTCAGTGGATGCTCGACCTGCGGCTGAAGGGCCTGAAGCTCTTCGGCAAGAAGCCGATGCCCAGCTGGGGTTCGGACCTGACCGGTATCGACTTCGACAACATCAAGTACTTCGTAAAGTCCACCGAGAAGCAGGCCACCTCCTGGGAGGAGCTGCCTGAGGACATCAGGAACACCTACGACCGCCTGGGCATCCCCGAAGCCGAGAAGCAGCGGCTCGTGGGCGGCGTGGCGGCCCAGTACGAGTCCGAGGTCGTCTACCACCAGATCCGTGAGGACCTGGCGGAGCAAGGCGTCATCTTCGTCGACACGGACACGGGTCTGCGCGAGTATGAGGACCTGTTCCGCGAGTACTTCACCTCGGTGATCCCTGTTGGTGACAACAAGTTCGCCTCGCTCAACACCTCGGTGTGGTCGGGTGGCTCCTTCATCTACGTCCCGCCGGGTGTCAAGGTCGATATCCCGCTGCAGGCCTACTTCCGGATCAACACCGAGAACATGGGTCAGTTCGAGCGGACTCTGATTATCGCCGACGAGGGCTCCTACGTGCACTATGTCGAGGGCTGCACCGCGCCGATCTACAAGTCGGACTCGCTGCACTCCGCCGTCGTCGAGATCATCGTGAAGAAGAACGCCCGCGTTCGCTACACGACCATCCAGAACTGGTCCAACAACGTCTACAACCTGGTCACCAAGCGTGCGACCTGCGCTGAGGGCGCGACGATGGAGTGGATCGACGGCAACATCGGCTCCAAGGTGACGATGAAGTACCCGGCCGTCTTCCTCCTGGGCGAGCACTCCAAGGGTGAGACCCTGTC
>JAYSQH010000010.1:0-4352 GCA_043721655.1 Phycicoccus sp.
GTGTGGCGTCCGCTCCAACCCAGATCCCCTGACAGAACGGCTGAAGCGGCGCCGGCACGGCTGAGGCTCGCGCGGGGTAGCACTATCCGATGAGGTGGGCGAACGCGACTGTGTTGTTGACGTAGTGACCGGATTTCGAGTCGAAGGAGCCTCCGCAGGTGATGAGCCGTAGCTCGGCGCGGTTGGTGCTTCCGTAGACCAAGACGGTGGGAAAACGGTCCTTGGCGAAGCTCTGGACCCGGTCGACGACGAACGTGGCGGTCGAGTGATCCCGGCGGGAGATCTTGACCTGGGCTCCTGGTCTGAGCGCGCCGAGGCGGTAGAAGATCGCGGGCCCGTTGTAGCTGTCGACATGGCCGGCCAGAATCGCCGGGCCGAGCTGTCCCGGCGCAGGCCCAGCGGTGTACCAGCCCACGGAGGAGAAGTCCTTGGGAACTTGCAGGCTGCCGTCCGGGGCCAGGCCAAGGTTGACGAAGTTTCTGGTGCGAACGCCGATGCTCGGGATGTCGATCGAGACCGGAGGGGAGGCTTTCAGGATCAGCCCTAGATCTGAGCCTTTGGCCGACGTGCCGGCTCCCGGGGACAAGGTTGGGGTGTTCGCCCCTCTGGGCGTAGCCGTGGCGGAGGCGGAGGACGACACTGTCGGCCCGGCGCCAACGGGTGGCTGCGGCGGACCGCCAGTAGTGCGGGTCGCGGCGAACACGACCACCACTCCGACCAGTAGCAGGACGACGCTGGCCGCCACCGCGATGATGCTGCGGCGACGGCCAGCGTCCTGTGTCATCTGTTGATCAGCCCTGGGCCCGCGCGCGGCGGACGGAGTACACACCAGAACCAGCGGCCAGCAACATCAGGCCACCGCCGAGGGCGATCATGCCCTCGTTCGAGGAGCCGGACGAGGCGCCACCGGCGCCGGTCGCAACGCCACCGGATGGCATGGCGCTGAGCGCACCACACAGTGCCGGGTCGGTGGCCTCGGTGGGCAGGGTCGGGGCAAGGTCGCTTTTGGTCGCGCCGCTGTACTTGCCGTCCTTGTTGTAGTCAACGCCGTGAATCACGACGACGGCCTTGCCCGCCGAGATGGCGTCGGCCACGGTCTGGGAGACCTTGATGCTGCCACGCTGGTAGGAGATCTTGCCGCCAGCAGCGGTGTCGAAGCGGTCAATGGCCAGCCCGCTGGCCGGGCTGGTGTCGCCGGTCTTGGTCAGCGAGACGACGATCGGACCATAAGCCGCTGCACCCTCACTGGTGTTCAGGTGGCCGTTGCCGTCCTTGTCGTCAGAGGCAAGCGGGCACTGGTGACGAGCATCCGCGCCGAAGTGGATGTGGGCGGCGTGGGGGCTACCCGCAAGCAGTCCGGTGGCGGCCATGGTGACGCTGATCGTGGTGCCGGTCACCTTGACCGAGGCCGTGCCGCTGCCGTTGACCCCGCTGAGGGCATTCGGCTTGAGGCTGGCGCTGACGTTGCCATCCGAGGCGAAAGCGGTGCCCGCGCCCAGCAGGGGCAGGACCGCGGCCGATCCCAGGAAGAGGGTGGCGAGCTTGTGGGACGTGCGCATAATTGACTCCTCATTCGGGCGACCTGGCGGCTACCGGTTCCATTGGGTGTTGCTCGATGTCGGTCATTCGGCGCGGTTCTCCAATCGGATTGGTCATCCGTTCCGAACAACTGGCAACCAACCCCCAGGAGCCACACCATGACCAGCAAAGCGATCACCAAGCCAGGACTGATGACCATCGCGACCGCCGCGCTTCTCGTGGCGCTGACCGGATGCGGGTCGTCAGCCACCACGGCAGCCTCGGCGGCGTCCGGCGCCGGCGCCACCCTGTCCGCCACGTCCCCGTCCTCGACGCCTGGAACCTCTTCCTCCGGTGCGACGTCGGGCACGTCTGCGCCACAGGCAGCGGCACCCGTTCTGATCACGATCAAGGACTTCAAGTACACGCTCCCTGCCTCTGTGGCTCCGGGGGCAAAGATCATGGTCAAGAACCAGGACGGCCAGAACCACACCGTCACCTCTACCCCGGCGGGCGCATTTCAGGTCAAGGTCGACGGCGGCGGAGGCACGGCCAGCTTCACGGCGCCGACCAAACCGGGCAGCTACGCGATTGTCTGTGACTTCCACGCGAACATGACCGCGACCCTGGTAGTCAAGTGAGCGCCGCCCACCTTGCCGCGACTCACACGTCGCGGGCCGGACTGGCCCTCCGGGGGCTGACCGCCGCGGCGCTTCTCGTCGACGCCGTCGTCCACATCCGCCTCGCCTCCGGTTACCAGCTGTCGGCTCCATCGGGCATCGGAGCGGGCAACTTGTTTCGCCTGGAGGCCGCCGTCGCCGGAGCCGCCCTGCTCTGGACCGGGCACCCGGCCCGAGGTCTCACCCGGGCTATAGCTGATCAGTGAACGATCCTCGACGGACTGCCACGGTCAGTCAGGATGCTCCTGCCACGTCGATGACCACTTCGTTGCGGCGCAGGAACCAGGGCTTGAACGGCGGGTCGAAGCGGGCGAGGCGCGGCGCCCCGGCCGGCTCGAGACCCTCGGCCCGGATCGCCACGAGCAGGCTCTCGAGGTGGCCTTCGTAGGAGGCTCGAGACGAGCGGCCGGAGTATCTGGTCGCAACTGCCAGGGTCGAGGGAACCGTCCGGATCACCACGTCCGGGTTGGTCGGCTCAGGAGCTGTCTGTTCCGTCATCGTGGCCGGCAGCACGAAGGCCACGGTGTAACCGCCCTCATCCGTGCCGTGCTGGGTGACGGGCGCAGTCATCGCCACCTTCTCAGCGGTGCCGGCGGACTGGACGACCGGCGCAGTCATCGCCACCGAGGTACGAGAGCGGTTCTGCCCGGTGATGTAGCCGAAGAGCGCTCTGAAGGCGGCATTTCCGGCCTGGTCGAAGGGCAGCGGGGTGCTGACCTCGGCGACGACGTGGGACGGGTAGCGCCGCAGCTCGAACTCGTCAAAGCGCTGCACCACCTCGAAGGGCTGCTCTTCGGTCACATCGGTGGACGCTACACGGGCCGGACGGGTTTGGGCAGAGCCTGGGACGGAGCCGGGTACCTTCCGGGCCTGGGACAGCCGGGCCAGTGCTCCCGCCCCCGGTATAGCTAGAGCCCCCGAGCAGGCGGTGGACATCGCCAAGCGAATGCACGGCGATGACTCGGTCGTCCTGACCCAGTCGAGGGAATCGCTGCTCCTGCTGTCCGAGTCGGTCCTTGCCCGAGCGCGCGCCTCAGAAACAGGGTGAATCGGGGGCCACATCCGGGCCACACACGAATACCGTTGCGGGCCACAATCCGGTCAAAACCGGCTGGGCCTGCGAGCCGCCAGCGCTACTTCAACCGCCTTTGCGTCCGTGTTGACAGCCAAATCGCGAGCGGTTGTTGTGGCTACCAGCTTTACGGCTGCTGCTGCGCTGGCAACTTCTCGCTCGAACACTGCCGCCGCTGCGGCCGCCGCAAGCGCTGCTTGTGTGGCGGCGGAAGCGACGGCGGTGGCGACCGCTGCCGCTGCGAGGGCCGTCTCCTCCGCGGTGGCGATCGCCGCCGCGTCCACAGTGGCCGCGATCTGAAGGGCTGTAAGGGCGCTTTCCTCCTCACTGCCAGCGGCGATCGATTCCGAGACAACGTCAGCGGCCTTGGCTGCGGCGCTGGCTACACGTACGGCGAGCGCATCGGCCCGTGTCTGGATGCCGCTTGCCGTCTGGGCTGCGGTGTCCGCCATGTTGAGAGCCGCCCATGCAGCGGCGCCTGCCTTCACGTCGCGGGCGTGTGCGGCAGCCTCGGCGGTCATCAGAGCCGCTGCTACGACTGACTTCTTGGTGGCGGCCGCGGTCTTGGCCACGTACTTCACTTCGCGAGCCGCCGCAATGTCGACCTGTGCGCCGGCGACAAATGCCTTAGCCTCCGCGAGAACAGAAGCAGCAGATGACGGTTCCCGCGAGCTCACTTCAGAAGCCCCGCGTAGCAACGCAATTCGTAAGGCGTCGAGCCCAGAGCCATGCCTGGCGCCACGGCTGATCAGCGTGGCCAACGCCTTCGCTTGCATCGGCGTCATGGTGAGCACGACATTTGCGGGGGAACTATCGCCCCGGTCCGATGAACGTGTCGTGCCCTCGGTGCCCACGGTCACCCCTCCTGGCTGTCGCCGAGGGCGGCGTCGCTAGCACGCGCGTGGGATTCGGTCGAATGGATGTTCACCATGACCTCCCTCAAGGAACCGAACGCAACCAGCCCCTCCCAATGTGAGTTTCGGCACCACGTGAATGGGTGCCAAGTGAACCGCTGCGGTGTGAGCATCATACGACCACGAGGCGCCACGCCTCACCCTGGAGCGTGGTGACTGGGACGTCCC
>JAYSQH010000011.1:0-3349 GCA_043721655.1 Phycicoccus sp.
CAGGCCGATGACGCGGTCGAGGCCGTGCTGCCCGATGTCGGCGACGGTTCAGAAGAAGGCGCGTCTGCGAACGTTGGCGCTGGTTCTCACGTCTCTGCCCTCTTGCGGGCCGCATTGAGGGAGCTGGGCCGATGACCGATCGCCCGCCGGACGTCCATGACGACCAGTTCGACCAAGACGAACGGGACGAACGGGACGAACAGTTTGACGACTCCTCGCTCTATGAGGGCTCCTCTGTCTATGGCGACTCATCCATCGACGCCACGGCACGCATCGTCGATGCCGGTGGCGATGACGACGAGCGCAGGGTCGAGGCGGCACTACGCCCCCGCCGGCTGAGCGAGTTCCCAGGTCAGACCAAGGTGTGCGACCAGCTCGGGCTGGTGCTTGAGGCCGCCAAACGGCGTGGCACCCCACCTGACCACGTGCTGCTGTCCGGGCCGCCAGGACTGGGCAAGACCACCCTCGCCCTGATCGTCGCCGCCGAGCTCGGGCAGCCCATCCGGATCACCAGCGGGCCCGCGATCCAGCACGCAGGCGACCTGGCCTCGATCCTGTCCTCCCTGGCCGAGGGCGAGGTGCTCTTCCTGGACGAGATCCACCGGATAGCCCGTCCCGCCGCGGAGATGCTCTATCTGGCGATGGAGGACTTCCGGGTCGACGTGATCGTCGGCAAGGGCCCGGGCGCAACGGCGATTCCGCTCGAGCTGCCGCCATTCACCGTGGTGGGCGCCACCACGCGCTCAGGTTTATTGCCCGCTCCGTTGCGTGACCGGTTCGGGTTCACCGGCCATCTCGACTTCTACGCTGTCGAGGACCTGGTCAAGATCCTGCGACGTTCGTCGGGTCTGCTGAAGATTGAGGCCACCGAGCCGGCGATCACCGAGATCGCCCGTCGGTCGCGGGGGACACCTCGCATCGCCAACAGGCTGTTGCGGCGAGTTCGCGACTGGGCACAGGTCCATGGGCAGGGTGTGGCCGATCTTGATGCCGCGCATGCCGCCCTGACCCTGTTCGACGTCGACGATCGTGGCCTGGACCGACTCGATCGCGCCGTGCTGGAGGCCCTGTGCCGGCGTTTCGGGGGTGGCCCGGTCGGCCTGAGCACCCTGGCCGTCGCGGTGGGAGAAGAGTCAGACACCGTCGAGACCGTCGCCGAGCCGTTCCTGGTCCGCGAGGGGTTCATCATTCGCACCCCGCGCGGCCGGGCCGCGGCGCCACTGGCCTGGCGACATCTTGGTTTGGTGCCGCCGTCACCGTCAGGACGACTGCCGCAGCCTGAGGCCTTGCCACTCATCAACGGGGACGGGCGCTTCGGCAGCTGAGGCGACGCGCCCGGCATACCCGTTCTGATCACGTTTGGGCGACATGGGCGAGGTGCTTTGGTCTGCGTCCGGGGACTCACCTAGACTCACCTCGATGCCCCGGCTCGTGTCGGTGCTCCTGCGTGTCCAGGCCTCTTCGCGGATGCGACCGCCAACTCTTCATGAAGGACTGACCGATGTCTTCGTTCGTCGCGGCTGCATCCTCGAGCAGCGGAACCAGCAGCCTGCTCATCTTCGCATTGCCGGTCCTGTTGATCGGGTTCATGTTCTACAGCCAGCGACGTCGGCAGACGGCCGTCCGGAGCCTGCAGTCGAGCCTTGGCGTCGGCGACGAGATCACCACCACCTCCGGAGTACTTGGCCGGATCACTGCTCTCGATGACACGGTCGCCACGGTCGAAGTCAGCCCCGGCGTCACCATACGTTTCGACCGCCGCGCCATTTCCGGTCCCGCGCCCCTTGGCTCCACGACCAGCACCTCACCATCGAGCATCTCGCAGACCGACACGCCGTCGGACCCGACCAGCCCCACCGACTAGGACATCCCCGTGGCATTCAATCCGCGCAACCGTGGGCCCCTGCGCACGCTGTCAGTGCTCATCGTGCTCGTTCTCGGTCTCTACGGTCTCCTGGCTGCCGTCAGCACCTGGGGTGAGGCGCAACGCACACCAAAGCTCGGCCTCGACCTCGAAGGCGGCACTCAGCTCATCCTTCAGCCGAAGATCGTGGGCAACCAGAAGATCAGCGAAGGCCAGATCCTGAAGGCCGTTGACATCATCCGTCAGCGCGTGAACGGGTCTGGAGTATCCGAGGCCGAGGTCACCACCCAGGGCGGCAGCAACATCGTCATCTCCCTGCCGGGAACCCCCGACAAGGCCACCATCGCCTCGCTTCAGAAGTCCTCGCAGCTGCGCTTCCGCGCCGTCCTGGTGGAAGGCTCTTCCGCACCGACGCCGGCGGTCACGTCAACGGCGACTCCGACCGGGACCGCCACGGGTACGGCCACCAGCAAGCCGACCGCTCCGGCCACAGCCAAGGCGACGGCGCAGGCCACAGGCACCGCGACGACTGCCCCCAAGTCCGGTTTCCCGCAAGCTCTGGGATCGGCCACCACTCCCGCGCCCACGGCGACAGCCACACCTGGCACCAAGCCGACGGCGACCGCGACGGCAACGCCCGCAGCCACCGCAACCGCACCGGCTGGCAAGCCCAAGGACGCCAGCGACCTGGCCTGGATCACCCCAGAAGTCGCGGCGGCCTACAAGGCCCTGGACTGCAACAACCCCAAAGATGTCGAGGCCATCGTCGATGACCCGGCCAAGCCGATGGTCACGTGCGACACCGAACGTCCGGTCAAATACATCCTCGGCCCGGCTGAGGTCTCGGGCGACCAGGTCAGCAACGCCCTATCCGGCCAGCAGCAGACTCAAGGCGGTTCGACCGGCATCTGGGAGGTCCGGCTGAACTTCAACGCCGCAGGGACCCAGGCGTTCGGCGACGTGACGTCGCGCCTGGTCGCGTTGCCTTCCCCGCGCAACCAGTTCGCCATCGTGCTCGACAACCTGGTGATCTCGGCTCCCCAGACCCTGGCGGCACTGGTCGCCGGCAACGCGAGCATCACCGGGAGCTTCACGGCGGCAAGTGCCAAGCTCCTGGCGGACCAGATCAAGTTCGGCGCCCTGCCTTTGTCCTTCCAGCTTCAAACCCGTGACGACATCAGCCCCACGCTCGGTGGCGACCAGCTCCGGCGTGGTCTGCTCGCCGGCGCCATCGGGCTCCTGCTCGTGATCGTCTACTCGCTGTTCCAGTACCGCGCGCTGGGGCTGGTGACTGTCAGCTCGCTGGTTATTGCCTCCGCCATTACCTACGCGATCGTTACGCTGTTTGGCTGGTCGATCGGATTCCGGCTGACCATGGCTGGCGTCACGGGTCTGATCGTCTCGATCGGTATCACCGCCGACTCGTTCATCATCTACTTCGAACGAGTCCGTGACGAGGTTCGCGATGGGCGGGCACTCGGGGCA
>JAYSQH010000012.1:0-1618 GCA_043721655.1 Phycicoccus sp.
CCACCAGCGGGGGCTTCTTCGTGGCCCCCTACGGGGACTTTCTCATGGCCACGGACAGCCCATCGGTCCGATCGGATCGCGCTTTCTCCTCGCACGGCAGCCCCGTCGACACAGTCGTCTCTGTGCTGCAGAAGGAGATCAGACGAAGTCACGTGGACAATGCCGTCCTTGCTGCGCACGAGATGGTGACGACCTCCCCGGACGTCGCCGCGTACCTGTGGCGCCGGCTGCGGCAGCTAGCTATCCCTTGCAGACAGCGACTCGCTCAGGCACCACGCGATGAATACGCACAAAACATGGACCGCGGGTATTCGCGGCCCGCCATGGCATACCGGTGTCCCCGGCCCAAAGGAACTGAACCGGGGACTGACGAGCCGCGTGGTCAGCGGCTGATGAGCACCTTGAGCGCCCTGGTCTGAGCTGCGTTGCCGAACGTCTCGTAGGCGGAGATGACGTCGTCGAGCGTGAACCGGTGGGTCACGAACTTGTCAACTGGGAGCTTGTGTTGCTCGACGAGCTTGAGCAGCATCGGGAGCGTGGTGGTGTTCACCAGCCCCATGCTGATGTTGATGTTGTGGATCCACAGGTTCTGCAGCTCGAGCGAGACAGCCGTGCCATGCACGCCAACGTTCGCGACGCTGCCACCGGGGCGGACCAGCTGCGTGCACATCTCAAATGTGGCGGGCACGCCCACCGCCTCCACTGCGACGTCGACGCCGTAGCCATCCGTCAGTGCCAGCACCTGCTCCTTCCAGTCGCGTGCCCCTGAGTTCACGCCGTGGGTGGCGCCCACCTGCTTGGCCAGGTCAAGCCGATTCTCGTCGAGGTCGATCGCGACGACCTGGGCCGCACCGTAGAGGGAGGCAGTCGCTATCACCGACAGGCCCACCGGGCCCGCGCCGACGACGGCCACAGTGTCGCCCGGCTTGACCCGTCCGTATTGCACGCCGATCTCGAAACCGGTCGGGAGTATGTCGGACAGAAGTATCGCTGCCTCGTCGGGAACGCTTTCAGGCAAACGGTAGAGGGACGTGTTGGCGTAGGGGATCCGGACCATCTCCGCCTGGGTGCCGTCGATCAGGTGGCCCAGAACCCAGCCGATGCCGGAGGCGCCCTCATCTGCGAGGCAGTGCGACGGGTTGCCGGTACGGCAGTACGTGCACACGCCACAGGAGGTGATGCACGCGATGATGACGCGGTCCCCGACCTTGACGGTCCGTACCGCTGTGCCCACCTCGAGGACGGTGCCAACACCCTCATGCCCCAAGATCCTGCCGTCGGTCACCGCCGGCACGTCGCCTTTGAGGATGTGGAGGTCCGTACCGCAGATCGTGGTGGTGTCGACCTGAACTATGGCGTCCGTGGGATCGATGATCTTCGGGTCAGGGACATCGTCCCAGCTCTTCATTCCCGGACCGTGGTAGACAAGCGCCTTCATGAGTCCTCCTGCACGTCATGCGGGAGACCTCGTTGTCCCCTGCCCCGGAACCATCCGTCCGGCCTACCGCCCACAATAGGGAGCAGGGTTCCCCTAGTGGTGTCATCTGTGTCCGGAAGAACACCTCGATGAGCGCGGCGTCGGGGCGAATATCGGGACCTTGCTGCGGCGGACGCAGAC
>JAYSQH010000013.1:0-1583 GCA_043721655.1 Phycicoccus sp.
CGTGTTCGGCGAGCTGGTCGAGGCCGGCGCCCCGGTGCTGTCGCGGATCGGGTCGTTCATCGAGGGACCGGGCCTGCTCCCGCACCTGTCCGGCCGGGAAAATCTGCGACTGTTCTGGGCAGCGACCGGCCGCCGGCCAGAGGACGCGGAGTTCGAGACCGCCCTGGAGATCGCCGGCCTCGGCGCGTCGGTCGACCGCAGGGTCAAGACCTTCAGCCAAGGTATGCGGCAGCGACTTGCGATTGCCCAGGCGATGCTCGGGCTTCCCGAGCTGTTGGTGCTGGATGAGCCGACCAACGGCCTGGACCCGCTGCAGATCGCCGAGATGCGTGAGGTGCTTCGGCGGTATGCCGCGACCGGCCGTACCGTCGTGATCTCCAGCCACCTGCTGGCGGAGGTCGAGCAGACCTGCAGCCACGTCGTCGTGATGCACAACGGCAAGCTGGTGGCCATGGGATCGGTCGCTGAGATCGCCCGTACTGGCAGCATGCAGCTGGCAGTGAAGGATCCCGAGCTGGCACAGGCAACGCTGGCCGCAGCAGGAATCGAGTCGCAGACGGTGCTGGCACGCCGTTCCCTTGAGGACATATTCATCGAGATGGTTGGTTCTGACGATGACTGAACCTGAGCCCCGGACAAACACCCCCGGCCCTGCGGACCATCCGGCACCAACGCACCGGGGCGTGCACGACAGGCTGATGCAGCTGGCTGAGGTGCATGACAACGGCTTCCTGCCCGAACGGACCCTGCGGGTCAGGGTCGAGTTCATCCGGCAGCTGCGCCGGCGGCGAACTCAGCTCACGGCGCTGGTGTTGCTGGTCCTGCCGGTGATCATCGCCCTGGCCTTCAAAGTCAGCTCAGACACCGGCTCACCGGGAGCCAGCCCACAAGGCGGCTCGGGCCGGCCGGGTGCCCCTGCGCTGGTCAGCTTGGCAACCACGGGCGCGACCAACTTCACGCTCTTCACCGAGTTCGCCTCGGCCGGGTTCCTGCTGGTCGTCATCGTCGCCCTGTTCTGCGGAGACACCGTGGCCAGCGAGGCCAGCTGGTCCTCCCTGCGGTACCTGCTGGCGATCCCCGTGCCGCGCCCACGCCTCCTGCGACAGAAGCTGATCGTCGCGCTCAGCCTCAGCTTTGCTGCGAATCTCTTGCTTCCCGCCTGGGCATATCTCGTCGGGGGCGTGTTCTTCGGCTGGGCACCGGGCCTGTCACCGCTGGGCGGGACCTTCACCACCGGAGCCGCACTGCAACGGCTGCTCATCGTCGTCTCTTACGTCAGCATGCAGTCGCTTCTGGTGGCCGCACTCGCGTTCATGCTCAGCGTGCTCACCGACGCTCCGCTCGGAGCGGTGGGTGGCGCGACCATGCTCGTCGTCGTGTCCAACATCCTGGACTCGATCACAGCACTCGATCCCTACCGCCGGTTCCTGCCCACACACTTCCAGTACTCGTGGCTGGACGCGCTGGGGCACTCCATCGTCTGGGACGACATGATGCGCGGAACCGGACTCGTCCTCGTCTACTCCGCGGTGTTCTTCGCCCTTGCGTGGTGGCGCTTCCAGGAGAAGGACATCCTCAGCTAG
>JAYSQH010000014.1:0-4668 GCA_043721655.1 Phycicoccus sp.
GACGGCGAGCTGCAGTCAGAGATCGAGCTCGTCGGCGATCTCGTCGTGGCGGCAACCTCCAGCGACGGACCGCTACCCCAGAATGAGATAGATCGTCTTCTCGGCGTTCAAGACGGCCAGGCGGAAGAACCCGCAGACGACGTCGAAGCCGGCCCTCAGGCTGAGAACTGAGCCAAACCACCTGAGGTCCTCCCCGTCGGTGGCCAGTGGTGTGGCGCTCTGAGGGGGGCTTTATCATCGGCACGGCCACACTTCCGATGACCGGAGCTTCTGATGCGTTTTAGCCTCACTCCCAAGGACAGCAGTTTCTACGACCTTTTCGCGACCTCGGCCAGTCACCTCGTGGAGGGTGCACGTGAGCTGACAAACCTCTTGGGCGTCGATCGCTCCGAGCGTGAGACTGCTGCTGCCCGGATGCGAGACATCGAGCATGCCGCGGACGAATCCACCCACGCGATCATGCGCAAGGTGAACAGCTCGTTCATCACACCGTTCGACCGCGAGGACATCTACGGTCTGGCATCCCACCTTGACGACTGCATGGACCTGATGGAGGCGGCGGCCGACCTGATCGTGCTTTACCGCATCGGTGACCTGCCCGACGGGATCGCGGCGCAGGTTGAGATCCTGGTCCGGATGGCTGAGCTGACCGCCGAGACGATGCCGCGCCTTCGCTCGATGCACGACCTGGCCGAGTACTGGATCGAGATCAACCGACTCGAGAACCAGGCCGACCAGATCTACCGGCGGTTGCTGGCTGAGGTGTTCAACGACGGCCAGAACGCGATCAGCGTGCTCAAGCTCAAAGAGGTCATCGACAAGCTCGAGGCTGCCGCTGACGCGTTCGAGACCGTGGCGCACACGGTCGAGAGCATCGCCGTCAAGGAGTCCTGACCTTCGTGGCCTGGCTGCCTGTTGCCATCGTCATTGCCTTGGCGATGGGCTTCAACTACACCAACGGTTTTCATGATGCCGCCAACGCGATCGCTACCTCGGTCTCGACCCGGGCGCTGACGCCCCGGATCGCGCTCGTCATGGCCGCGTTCTTCAACCTCCTCGGGGCCTTCATCGGCACCAAGGTCGCCAGCACCGTCGGCAAGGGCCTCATCGCGCCGCCGTCCGGCACCGTCGGTCTGATCATCGTCGGCTCGGCGCTGATCGGCGCCACCTGCTGGAATCTGTTGACCTGGTGGAAAGGCCTGCCGTCCTCATCGTCACACGCGTTGTTCGGCGGCATGGTCGGCGCATCGCTGGCCGCCGGGTCGACGGTGCTCTGGGGTGGCGTGCTGAACAAGATCATCATCCCGATGGTGCTCTCGCCGGTGGTCGGGCTCATCCTCGGCTACTTCGTGATGACCGCCATCTTGTGGCTCTTCCGGCGTCAACATCCAGGACGTACCTCGCGCGGGTTTCGCTACGCCCAGACGTTCTCGGCGGCCGCGATGGCGCTGGGGCACGGGCTTCAGGACGCGGGCAAGACCATGGGGATCATCGTGCTGGCCCTGACTGTGGGCGGCTACACCGACGGCTCCTACATCCCCAACTGGGTCAAGATCTCAACGGCTCTGGTGATCAGCGCGGGGACGTACTCCGGCGGCTGGCGCATCATGCGGACGCTCGGCCGCAAGATCATCCACCTCGACCCGCCTCAAGGATTTGGCGCCGAGGCGTCTGCGGCGTCCATTCTGTATGTCGCCGGCCTGACCTTCGGCGCTCCGATCTCGACGACGCACACGATCACCTCAACGATCATGGGTGTCGGCGCCACCAAGAGACTCTCTGCGGTGCGATGGGGCGTGGCCGGGAACATCGTCTCCGGCTGGGTTCTGACATTCCCCGGCGCCGGCCTGGTGGCGGCCCTGGCCTACGCCGTGACGATCCCCTTCCAGTAGGAGGACCGCACCACGGCTGAACTGAACCAGGGGTCAGCCGAAACGGCCGGAGATGTAGTCCTCGGTCGCGCGTATCGTCGGGTTGCTGAAGATCTTGTGCGTGTCGTCCATCTCGATCAGCCGTCCGGGCTGGCCGGTCTCGACAAGGTTGAAGAACCCCGTCCGGTCCGACACTCGTGCCGCCTGCTGCATGTTGTGCGTCACGATCACGATCGTGTACCGGCTCTTCAGCTCGGTGATCAGGTCTTCGATCGCCAGCGTCGAGATCGGGTCCAGCGCCGAACAGGGCTCGTCCATCAGCAGCACCTGGGGCTCGACGGCGATGGCGCGGGCTATGCACAGCCGCTGTTGCTGACCGCCTGACAGGCCGGCGCCAGGCTTGTTCAGCCGGTCCTTCACCTCGTTCCAGAGGTTCGCCGCACGCAGTGAGGTCTCGACAGTCTCGGCGAGAACCTTCCGGTTCTTCAGGCCGTTGAGCCGCAACCCCGCCGCCACATTGTCCGAGATCGACATCGTGGGGAACGGGTTCGGCCGCTGGAATACCATGCCGACGGTGCGCCGCACGCCCACAGGGTCCACGTTCGCGGCATAGATGTCGGCGTCGTCGAGGTGAACCGACCCTTCGACACGGGCGCCGGGGATCACCTCGTGCATGCGGTTGAGGGTCCGAAGGAGCGTGGACTTCCCGCAGCCGGACGGGCCGATCAGCGCGGTCACCGAACGCGGCTCGATTGTCATGGTTACGCCCTCGACTGCCTTGAAGGTGCCGTAGTAGGCATTCAGGTCCTTGACGTCGATTCTCTTTGCCATGAGGCGTTTTCGTCTTTCGTTGTCTGAAGTCAAACGAGGTGTGGCGGGTGGTTCGGTCAGCTCTTGGGGCAGCGAGGTATGCCGTGTGGTCCGGTCACGTCTTGGGCCTGCCGCTGCGGGCGATGAGGCGCCCCGCGATGTTCAGCAGCAAGATCAACAGGATCAACGTTGCCGCAGCCCCCCACACGCGGTCAACCGCAGGTTGCAGCACCTCGGTGCGGTCCTGGTTGATCATCGTGGGCAGGGTCGGCATGAGTCCACCGAACAGGTTGGTCGCGATGTTCTTGGTGTAGGGCCCCAGGATCAGCAGCGGTGCCGTCTCACCCATGACTCGGGCCAGCCCGAGCAGGATGCCGGTGATGATGCCGGAGAACGCGGTCGGCAGGACCACGCGGACGATCGTCACCCATTTGGGCACGCCGAGGGCATAGGCGCCCTCGCGCAGCTCGTTCGGCACGAGCTTGAGCATTTCCTCGGTCGAGCGAACGACGACCGGGATCATCAGCAGCACCAACGCCAGACTGACAGCAAAAGCCACCCGCTGGAATCCGAACGTGGTGACCCACAGGGCGTAGATGAACAGCGCGGCGACGATGGACGGAATACCAGTGAGGATGTCGACCATGAAGCTCACCGCCTTGGCGAGCCGCCCGCGGCCGTACTCCACCAGGTAGATGGCGGTCATCACCCCGATCGGCACGGCGATCACTGCAGTCACCAGACCCTGTATCAGGGTGCCCTGGATCGCGTGAACGGCTCCGCCGCCGACAACCCGGTTAGTGATGCCCCGCTGGGAGTTGGTCCACCAATGGCTGTCGAACAGCATCGTGCCGCCCTTGCTCACGACACTTCCCAGGATCCAGGCCAGCGGCACCATCGCAATCGCGAAAGCCGTCCACATGACGAGGCGGGCCAGCTGGTTGCGTAGTGCCCGGCCGCGAGACCGGTGCTCGAACCCGGGGCTCGGCTCCCCAGGGAGCCCCGAGCCCAGCCGTGAGTCAGCCGCGACGCCCAGGCTCATTCGCTGAAAGCCTTGCGGCTGTTGATCACGATGCGCGCGATCGCGTTGACCACGAAGGTCAGCAGGAACAGGACCAGCCCAGCGGCCATGAACGCACCTGCCTTTTGAGGGGAGTCGAACTCGGCAGCGTTGTTGGCGATCTTGGATGCGAACGTCTCGCCACCGTTGAACATGGACCAGGACCAGGCTGACCCGTCGGCCAGGGCCGAGAGAATGATCGTGACGGCGACGGTCTCACCCAGCGCCCGCCCGAGCCCGAGCATCGAGGCGCTGATGACTCCCGGCTTGCCGAAGGGGAGGACTGCGGTCCGGATCATCTCCCAGCGGGTCGCGCCCAGGGCCAGCGCGGCGTCCGTATGTGCCACCGGAGTCTGGTCGAAGACCTCGCGCGACAGTGCGGTGACGATCGGCAGGACCATGATCGAGAGCACCACCCCCACTGTGAGGATCGTGCTGGCCGCCCCCACCCCGGTCTCCTTGAACAGGGGGAACCATCCGAAGAGGTTCTGCAGGACGCTTTGTATTCCGTCCATGTGCGGACCGAAGACCTGCAGTCCCCACAAGCCGTACACGATCGAGGGCACAGCCGCGAGCAGGTCGACCAGGCTTGCGGCAGGACGGCTGAGCCAGCCTGGTGCGTACTGCGTGATGAACAACGCCACGCCGACGCCCAGCGGGACGGCTATCAACATGGCGATCACCGAGGAGAGCACGGTCACCCACAGCAGGTTGGCGATGCCGAACTGCAATGGTGTTCCGTCGACGTTCCACTGCGTAGAGGTCAGGAAGTTGACCTTGTCCTTGGCGAGGGTGGGCAGAGCCTGGGACAGCAGGAAGACAGCGATCAACGTCACCATGACGATGACGAGCAGACTGGCGCCCTTTGCCGTACCTCCGAAGAGGCGGTCGCCGAGTCGCCCGGTGCCTGCAGTGCCGCGATCCGTC
>JAYSQH010000015.1:0-5896 GCA_043721655.1 Phycicoccus sp.
GTCCCGAAGACGTTCGGGGTGCCATGGGTGAACATGACGTCCGGGCTCTTCAGGCTAGAGGCCACCCGACGCTCGTAGCCATACTCGAGGAAGGAGTAGCCCTGCTTGACGTAGTACGTCTCGTCGAAGATGAGCTGGTGTGGCCGGCCGAGCTGCCAGAAACGCAGGAAACCGCCCACCGCCGCGACGATCAGCGGTGCCACCCACCCCCACATGACGTCGGTGGGCCGGAAACCGAGCAGCCGGGCGCGCAGCTGCTCGGTCGAAGTCATGCCGCACATCGTATGTAGCGCGGCCGTCGATCAGCGCATCTGCTGCCGAGCTCGAAAGTCAGGTCCGCACGGCGGGGGTGAGGTCGGTGTGTCCGAAGTCGTCGCCCTTGAAGAGCAGCGGCTCACCGGTGACCTTGGCCAGCGCGTAGGAGAAACAGTCACCGAAGTTCAGCCGCGCCGGGTTCCCACTGCCTCGGCCGTAGTCGCGGTGGGCCGCCCGGGCGATGGAGGCTTGTTCGGCTGTGACGTCGACAATCTCCACGTCTAGTCGCTGGAGGAGCTCATCGAGCCGAGCCGACCTCACCGGGTCGCGCTTGCCATCGATCACCACGTAGAGCTCCACGAGCGTCGCGGCGGACATGCGCCGGTTCCGAGCCGAGACCAAGGCGTCCTGTAGCGCATCCGCCGCCGGCTCGCTGTTGAAGATGCCGACCACAGCTGAGGAGTCGATGATCATCGAGGTAGGCCTGTCTCTTCGTCATACAGCCAGTCGGAGTTCAGGGGCCCGTCGCCCGCGGCAACCGTCCGCGCATGGAAATCCGCGGCGATGGCCATCAGGTCCTCCTTGAGCCCAACCCTGCGCCGCTCATGCTCGAGATCGGCAAGGAGCTTCTCAAGAGCCTCCTCGATGACACTGGTCTGGGACTTGCCCGTGCGACGGGCAGCCTCGCGTGCGAGCTCGTGGACGTGCTCGTTCTTGATGTTGAGACTCATGGCTACACCTTTCTACCCTCTTATGGATCCAGTCTACCCTCGAAGGCTCTGAGAGGATCGAAGGCGTGACCAGCTCCGACGCGGGTGTCCTTGTCCTCGCCGCCACCCCGATCGGCGACCCGAGAGACGCAGCACCGCGACTCGCGCTGGAGATCGCAGGTGCCGATGTCGTCGCGGCTGAGGACACCAGGCGCTTCAAACGGCTGTGCAACGCACTGGAGGTCAGGCCGGCCGGGTCAGTGGTCAGCTACCACGAGCACAACGAGACGACGCGCACCGCAGACCTGGTGGCCCGTCTGGTGGGGGGAGCGCGTGTGGTGGTGGTGACCGATGCCGGTATGCCGTCCGTGTCCGACCCCGGCTACCGTCTGGTGGTCGCCGCGGTCGAGGCCGGCGTCAGGGTCACCTGTGTGCCCGGGCCGAGCGCGGTCCTGATGGCCCTTGCGGTGTCCGGTTTGCCGGTGGATCGCTTTTGTTTTGAGGGGTTTCCGTCGCGCAAGGCCGGGGAGAGGCTGCGTTCGCTGCGGGCACTGGCGCAGGAGAGGCGAACGATGGTCTTCTTCGAGGCGCCGCACCGGCTTGACGCGACTCTGGCGGCAATGGCTGCGGCGTTCGGCGCTGATCGCCCCGCAGCCGTGTGTCGGGAGCTGACCAAGACCTACGAGGAGGTCAGACGCGGCGGTCTAGCCGACCTGGCAACGTGGGCTTCAGAGGGCGTCAAGGGCGAGATCACCGTCGTGGTCGGCGGTGCGCCTGCCACTGTGACTGACCCTGAGACAGCCGTGGCCGGCATACAGGCACGGGTTGCTGCGGGTGAGCGGCTCAAAGATGTCAGCGCGGAGGTGGCCGCGGCGACCGGCCTGAGCCGGAAGGACCTCTACAACGCCGCGCTCGCAGCGCGTCGGGGAATCTGACCTGACGATGACTGCGCCCCGGTGGAGGCGACTGCTATCCCTTGGCGGGGGCCATCGCCGCAACCTGCGCGGCTGAGGAGCGGAGCGCTGGATCGTCGCTCGAGGACCGTCCGTCGTCGACGAAGCCCGCCTCGGCAACGGTCACCGTTGCTCCGTTCTGGACCGATGCGTAGCCAGAGATCGGCATCTCGTAGGGGGCACCCGGGTAGGTCTTGCCATCACGCAGCAGGTCATTGAGGTTGCCGGTTCCGTTGCCGTCCAACACCTGCTTGACCGAGGCCGCCGCGTTGCCGGTTGCCATCTCTATCCGTGACACGACGTAGAGAACCGGCCGCCCGCCGACCTCGCCGGTCGCGAGCAGTCTCGTTGCCCTCAGACAGTTCTCAGCCTTGAACGAGGCCTTCGCCTTGCCGCGTGAGTGATCGGCGCAGTCCGTGATGACGTCCGTGACCTTGACGGCATAGCCCGTGGGGGCAGCGGTCTTCAGGATCGAGGCAGTGGGTGGAGCGGACTTCGAGCCGACCGAGTTCACCACGGCAGCGAAGCCACCGATAAGCAGCAGCACCAGGCCGCCCGCGATGACCAGATTCCGCCGGGACGGCGGCCACATGGTGCGGCGAGACTCCGGCGCGTACTCAGGCGGGACCCGGGGTGTCGCAGGGGGGGAGGCCGTACGCGCGGCCGGTGAGGCCACCGGTGGGGCGACCTGAGGGGCCGTGGGAGGCGGGTGAGCCATCGTGGCGTCCGGGTGCGCAGCCGCGGCGTCAGGGCGGGGGGCCGGTGCAACACGCGGCGCGCCCTGACGCTCGGTGGTCCGGCGCACCAGCGCGGCGATGTGAGCGACGGACTCGTCGGCGTCGGAGAGCCGCTCGGTGGGTGCCGGCGCGTCGGGCGTCGCGTCGTCAAGGGAGTCGGCGGGCTGGTCTTTATCTGGTTCGAATCGGGACATTACCTATCAGCATGCCTCCGAGGGTGGCTCTGCTCCAACTCTGTCGGGTATGGCGCAGGCTGGCCGGGCGCGCGCTCAGCCGCCACCGACCCAGCGGTACTCCACCTCGGGCCGTCCCGTTCCCCCGTAGCGCGAGCGCCGGACGACCAGCGTGCAGTCCGCGAGGTGTTCGAGGTACCGGCGTGCCGTGACCCGTGAGGCGCCCACCGCTGCGGCGACCTCTGCGGCCGAGAGGCTCACGTCCGAGGGGCGCAGCACTGCGACGACGGCATCCAGGGACTCGGGGCTCATGCCCTTGGGCAGACTGCTGGGATCGGTGCCCCGCAACGTGGCCAGTGCCCGGTCGACCTCGTGCTGCCCAGTGGCGACGTCGCCGGCCAGCTGGTGGCGGTATGCGGCGTACCGCTCGAGCTTGTCGCGAAGTGCCGCAAAGGTGAACGGTTTCAACAGGTACTGCACGACGCCCTGCGAGACGGCGGCGCGCACGACCTCGAGGTCACGAGCCGATGTGACGGCGATGACGTCGGCGCGGTGCCCCGCCGTCCGCATCGCGCGGACCACATCGAGGCCATGCAGGTCAGGCAGGTGCATGTCGAGCAGCACCAGCTCGACCGCGGAGGAACGGTCGCCCAACACCCGGATCGCTCCCGCGCCGTCATGCACCACTGCGCGTACGACGAACCCCGGGATCCGCTCGAGATAGGCACGGTGCGCGTCGGCGGCGACCGGCTCGTCCTCGACGACCAGGACGCCGATGTCGTCGGGAGGCTCGACGGTGAGCTCGCTCATGGTGCGACGGCCTCGATGGCCAGGGGCAGTCGGACGGTGAACACCGCGCCGACGAAAACTGCACTCGCCACGTTGCCGGTGGCCACGCCGTTGGCGGGCGGGCTGCCGGTCGGGGCGGCTGCCGGCTTCGGGCAGTCGGCGCGGCCGACGTCGACCGTGCCGTGATGGCGATGGGCTGTCTGGCCGACAAGCGCCAGACCGAGGCCGTGGCCTGTCAGCCGGCCATCGGTCTTCGTCGACCACCCACGGGTGAAGGCGCGCGCCGCGGACTCCTTGTTCAGGCCGGGGCCGGAGTCGCTGACCTGCAGTACCAAGGTGCTCGCGATGGCGTGTGCGGACGGCGTGTCCTCGATCCAGCTGCTGAAACCGACCCGCCGTGGCCCGGGCGCCGCGGCCGCCGCGTCGATGGCGTTGTCGAGCAGGTTGCCGACCAGCGTGACCAGGTCGCGGGCGGGGATCACGCCCTCGGGGACGCTGCTGTCCGGGTCGACCTCGAGCTCGACGCCACGCTCGTTTGCCTCGGCGGCCTTGCCCAGCAGCAGTGCCGTCAGCATGGGCTCGTCCACGGCACCGACGACCAGGTCGGTGAGCCGCTGGGCCAGGGCGAGCTCGGACGTGGCGAAGGTCAGGGCCTGGTCGGTGTGCCCCAGCTCGATCAGGCTGACCACGCTGTGCAGCCGGTTCGCGGCTTCGTGGGCCTGCGAGCGAAGTGCCTCGGCCAGCCCGCGCGCCGAGTCCAGCTCGCCGGTCAGCGCCTGCAGATCGGTGTGGTCGCGAAGCGTCAGCACCGTGCCGAGCTCGCGGCCTTCCCAGCGGGCCGGCGCCTGGTTGACGACCAGTACCCGGTTCGAGGTGAGATGGATGGCGTCGGCCACCTCGCGGCCGCCGGCCAGTGCCTCCGTCATCGGCGCCGGCAGGCCGAGCTCGTCGAGTCGGCGCCCGGTCCATGCCTCAGGCAGGTCGAGCAGCCGGCGCGCCTCGTCGTTGGCGAGCAGCAGGCGCCCGTCCGGGTCGAGGAGCACCAGTCCCTCGCGTACCGCATGCAGGACCGCTTCGTAGAACTCGTACATCCGGGCCAGCTCATCGGACGCCATGCCATGGGTCAGGCGACGTAAGCGACGCGCAATGAGGGCAGAACCTGCCGCGGCCAGCAGCAGTGCGACGACCCCCGCAATCAGCAACGTGGGCACCTGCTGGGCCAGCTCACGCGAGATCTTCTCCCGGGTGACCCCCACGGAAACCAGCGCGAGCACCGGCCCGCCATCGACCCGCACCGGCACAACCGCACGTTCGGACAGACCGAACGAGCCGCCATACGTCTCAAGTACCACCCCCCCGGCGACCGCGGCATCAATGTGGCCGCTGAACCGCTTGCCGATAAGTTCCGTCTTGGGGTGGGTGTAGCGGATTCCTTTGGTGGTCATCACGACGACGAAGTCGGTGCCGGTGTCGCGGCGAACCTGCTCGGCGTAGGGCTGGAGGACGGCGGACGGGTTCGCCTCGGGTGCGGTCACCTCCGACCGCACCAGGGGGGACGCCGCGACGCTCCGGGCGACAGCGAGCACCCGCACTTCGGTCGTGTCCTGACTGCGCTCGCGGGCCTGCAGGTACGCCGCAGCGCCGCCGGCCAGCACCACGACCGCGACGACGACCACCTGAAGGGCGAAGAGCTGGCGCGCCAAGCTCCAGGCTGGTCGTCTCAGGCGGACTGGCATGCCCCCAGTGTGCCTTCTGGGTCTCGGTCTCGCCTGAACACAATGAACGCAAGGGTGACAGGGATCACCAAGGGGGTCAGCCTCAGGCAAAAGTCCACGCGCAGATCCAGGAGGTTCACCATGTCCCATTCGACCGCAGCGCCGCCGCCGGGTTCCATGTCGGCTGCAACCCCACCGTTGGTCCACCGAGACAAGACGCGCTTTCTCTACATGGCGGTGATCATCGCGGCCGTGCTCGGCATCGCCTTCGGCTTCGCCTTCCCGGGCAAAGAGGGGCTCGCCGTGGGGCTCAAGCCCCTGGGCACCGGCTTCGTGAGCCTGATCAAGATGATGATCACGCCGATCATCTTCTTCACGATCGTGCTCGGCATCGGATCAGTCCGTAAGGCGGCCAGTGTCGGCAAGATCGGCGGGATCGCGCTGGGCTACTTCACGGTGATGTCCACCTTCGCCCTCGCTATCGGCCTCCTCATCGGCAACATCGTCAAGCCCGGCTCGGGACTTCACCTGACCGCTTCGGTGGTCAAGGCCGGGCGTGCCCAG
>JAYSQH010000016.1:0-4117 GCA_043721655.1 Phycicoccus sp.
CCGAAGAGCAGTGTCGATGCGGAGGAGCAGGCGGTCGGAGACTGAATGTTCGAGCAGCTCTGCCTCCGCGGCAACTTCGTCCCAGGGCACGCCCAGGAAACGAGCAAGGAAGGTCTCGAGCAGCCGACTCCGACGGACGACCTGCTGGGCGTGAATCAGCCCGTGACTCGTCAGCGACAAGACGCGGCCCGGACCACGGTGCACGAGGCCGTGCGCTTCCAGCCGCTTCACCATCGCCGAGGATGTCGGCGGCGTGACGTCGAGTACCTGGGCAAGCCGGGTTGTTCCGACGTTCTCCCCCTGGCCGGCCAGCTCGAGGATCGCCTTGAGGGTGTCCTCGGCTGCTTCGGTTCGGGTGAGCCCGCAGCACGCGAACACGTCACGCTGCGACCCGTGACCTCTGGAGACGGCATTGGTCGTCACGAGAACGTGACCTTCATCAGGTAACCATCCAGGCCGACGATCGCCAAGGTGGCGGCGACGGCGAGCAGCGACGTGATCCGCCGATTCACCATCTCCCCCATGACTGAGCGCCGAGCCGTGAACCAGACCAGCGGGATCAGCGTTCCCGGCAGGGCAAAGGAGAGGACGACCTGGCTCATCACCAGCGCCTGGGTCGCGTTGAGTCCCAAGGCGAGCAGCACCAATGGGGGAATGCTGACCACCAGCCGTCGCAGCCACAACGAGACCGATCGACGCAGGAACCCCTCCATCACGATCTGACCCGTGTAGACCCCAACCACAGTCGATGCCAGTCCGGAAGCCAGCAGGGCTAGTGCGAAGAGCACCCCGGCCAGCCTGCCCACAACCCGACTGAAGTGCTCATAGGCCTGCGGCAGACTGTCCGCGGCGCCCGCGGGCAGACGGGCCGAGAAGACCACGATGGACACGTTTGCGAGTCCGGCCAAGGTCATCGCCACGATGACACTGCGGCGGGTGCTCTGGCTGGCTCGAGCGCAGAGCGGCTTGGAGAGGCGGGCGAGCCCAGCGAGGCTGCGCCGCTCGTGGAACGACAAGTGAGGGGTGGACCTGCTCACCGCGGAGTGGAAGTGCAGCGCGTGCGGCATCACGGTCGCGCCGATGATCCCGACGGCCAACAGGATGCCCGAGTCGTCCAGTCGCCCCGGTGCAGCCCCAGCCAGCAGAGCGCCGATGTCGACTCCGGCCATGACCGTCTGATAGAGCAAAGAGACGACGATGATGCCGAGCAGCGTCAGGACAACTGGCTCAAAACCGTCGTGGCCGCGCACGCGCAGGGCCAGCACGACGAAACTGAAAGCGGCGACGATCACGGCACCAAGCGTGAGAGGCAGGCCGAACAGGAGGTTGAGAGCGATCGCGCCGCCCACCAGCTCCGCCAGGTCGGTCATCATCACGACGAGCTCGGCTTGCAGCCACAAGAGTACCCGCGTGAGCACTCCGACCCGCTCACGACAGTTCTCCGCCAGGCTCAGACCGGTGGCAACCCCGAGCTTCGCAGCGAGGTACTGAACCAGAGTCGCGATCAAGCTGGCCAGCACGACCACCCAGACCAGCGCGTATCCGTGCTTCGCGCCGGCCGCGACGTTGACCCCGAAGTTGCCCGGGTCGACGTAGGCGATCGCAGCCATGCAGGCCGGAGCCAGCGTCCTCAGCGCTCGGGCTGACCTCCGTGTCTGAAACATGGCCGATGTCCTTGCGGTCGGTGACGTCATTGCCCAGCGTCCGGGGCTTGTGCCGGTGCTCCTCGTTGGGCGCTGGTTCGATGCTCCTCACAGTTGGCTTAGCAGTCTCTAACTCCAGTTGCGACAGTACTGAAGAACTGCCGCGCTTCCTGTCTCAATCTGAGACGTCGATGCGACCGCCAGGGTCTCGAATGCTCACGATAAAGGCTTGGGACTCGTGATGAGATCACTTCCGATTCGGGATCGGCCGCGAGGCCTCACACAGGCTACTTAGACACTTGGCACAGGATCGATGTCTGGCCAGACTCGGTCCAGGTGCTCGGCGAGACGCTCTCACATAGCGGCTGCCCACCGCGGTTTGGTGTGGCTCTCAATTGGCTTGCGGACTCGCCGGGCACCGTGCGAGGAGAGGCTGAAAAGGGGTCTGTTCTGCTCAAAGTAGCGGTGCCCTCCTTGCTGACAAACACATCCGTTTCCAGCCAAAGGAGTGAACGTGTCAGTGATCATCGGGATGGACCCACACAAGAGTTCGGCCACCATCGAGGTCGTCGACGAACACGGCAAGATCCAGGCCGTTGGCAGGTACGGCACCGACAAGGCCGGCTATGGCGAGATGCTCAAAGCCGGCCGGAAGTTCGACGAGCGGATTTGGGCGATCGAGGGCTGCAACGGCATCGGCAAACACATCGCACACCGCCTGGTCCACGACGGGGAGGCAGTGGTCGATGTGCCACCGAAGCTGTCCGCGCAGGTGCGGGTATTCGCCACCGGCAACGGCCGAAAGACTGACCCGGTCGACGCGCACTCGATCGCTATGGTCGCCCTGCGTTCGCCGAACCTGGTCCGGGTCGAGGTCGATCCCGACCTGGTCGTGTTGGGGATGCTCGTGGACCGACGCGATGAGCTGGGTCGGGCCAGGACCCAGACGATCAACCGGCTCCACCGTCTGCTGTTGGAGTTATTCCCTGGTGGGGCAAAGAGATACCTGTCTTCGCATCAGGCGCGGGCGCTGATCGCGACGATCAAGCCCAGAGACATCGTGGGTAAGACCCGACGCCGGCTCGTGGTCGAGCTGATCGACGAGCTCGAGGGCATCGACAAGAAGATCAAGGCCGTTAAGAAGGAGCTGAAGGAGCTCGTGATTGCCCGAGGTTCGACCCTGCAGGACCTGCATGGCATCGGCCCCTCCAGCGCGGCCCGGCTCCTGGCCGACGTCGGCGACATCCACCGATTCGTCAACCGCGACAGGTTCGCGTCCTGGAACGGCACGGCCCCGCTGGACGCCTCGTCAGGAGAGCAGAACCGTCACCGACTCTCACGAGCCGGCAACCGGCGGATCAACCGGGCACTGCACATCATGGCCGTCGTACAGCTGCGCAACCCCACCGAAGGCCGGACGTACTTCGATCGGAAGAAAGCCGCCGGGAAGACGCCGATGGAAGCCATGCGTGCGTTGAAACGGCGGCTCTCAAACGTGGTCTACGCCCAGATGCTCGCCGACCAGAAACGCCGCGAAGCGACGGGCCCGGGAGGGCACTTGGGGACGACTCTTCAATCCGTCGTGACCGACCTAACCCCTGACATCGGCTCTTGGGATAAGCCACTTCCCGGACCCGCCACGACCCAGCCTAGAACGGCGGTCCCAGCCGCGTCTTGACATAAAGGGGTGCCAATTGGGGCATGATTGATGGAGTGTCGCCTCCGCTGACTCTCGGTACGCTGCTGACGTCGTGGGTCTTCGACCCCCTGGGTGCCGCGCTCGCCGTAGCCCTCACCTGCCTGTATTCCGTTTGCCTGGTCCGCGCACGCCACCGCGGTGCGAAGTGGCACTGGCTGCGGAGCGCCACGTTCGTGATCTTGGGAGTCGGCTCACTGGTCTACGCCACGTGCGGCGCGCTTGCGGCATACCGCTCGTCGTTGTTCTGGGTGGCTGCAACCCAGGCGGCTGTGCTGTCGGCGGTGACACCCATGGGGCTGGCGCTCGGGGATCCCATCACGTTGGCCGAGAAAGCGTTGGGGGACAATGGCGTTCGCCAGATGCGTCGTGCGCTGGCCAGACCAGTTGCCCGGGTCCTGATGTTCCCGCTGGTGAGCTCGCTGCTGGCCGTGGGGTCGCTGATCGCCATCTTCTTCACGGGGTACTTCGCGTCGTCGGTTTCCAATGCTCTGGTGCGTGACGTGCTCTACCTGCAGCTGCTGGGCACTGGTCTGCTGATCGTCCTGCCGCTACTCGGCGAGGACATGTTGCCGTCGTGGTGCACGCATCCCGTGCGGGCGCTGTTTGCTTTCGTCGATGGTCTGCTTGACGCGATCCCGGGCATCCTGGTCATGACCTCACCGGGACTGCTTGCCCCGGGAGTGGCGGGTTTCACCAGCCGGACCTGGGGCCCGGCGCCGGCGTGGGACCAGAAGCTTGGCGGAGGGGCAATGCTTGCGGTGGCCGAGGTCGTCGG
>JAYSQH010000017.1:0-1811 GCA_043721655.1 Phycicoccus sp.
GCCCAGCCCAAGCAACGCGGGCGGGCCGCCGCGGCTCCGCTCAAGGAGCTGGGCGACGACCCGGCGTCGGGCAAGCCGATGGTGGTCAAGGAGGGCCGGTTCGGCGCCTACGTGACCGACGGCGAGACCAACGCGACGCTGCGCAAGGACGACGAGCCCGAGACGATCACGCCCGAACGTGGCGCAGAGCTGCTGGCTGAGAAGCGGGCTCGCGGCCCGGTCACCCGCAAACGCGCCGCCAAGAAAGCCCCCGCGAAGAAGGCTGCCAAGAAGACCGCGGCGAAGAAGGTTGCGGCCAAGAAGTCGACAGCGACGAAGGCCTGATCATCTTGGCGATGCCTGCGCCCGAGATAGCGTGAACGGTACCTGATTTGGTACCGTTGACCTATGCCAGGACTCAGCATCATCTTCACTGACGAAGAGCTCGCGCGCGTTCGCGACGCGGCCGGCCGTGACGCGTTGTCCCTCAAGGCTTACGCGCACGACGTGGTGGTCGCCGCGGCTTCAACCGACCGAATCGCCGATATCGCGGCCAGTGTGGCGTCCCGATCCAAGGAGTTGAACGAACGGTTGTCGCGGTGACACCGTGGTACTACCTCACCGAGCGCGACGTCATGACCGTCCTGGCTGCCACGGGTCAGGAGGTGCAGGTCCGGGACTTCGGGTTGTTGTCGGCTGCTGTTGGGCGCCCACGCTCTTCGGCCTTCGGTGAGGAGGCCTACCCGGACCCTTGGGTGAAGGCTGCGGCGCTGCTGCATTCCCTGACCCGCAACCATCCGTTCGTGGACGGCAACAAGCGCGCAGGCTGGAACTCCGCCTGGACCTTCGTCGAGGCCAACGCCATCGGCCGACTGCGGGGTGACTTTGACGTAGACGCCGCTGAACAGCTCACGCTGAAGGTGGCATCCGGGGTCCTGGAGGACCTGACAGTCATTGCGGCTGGCCTTCGGGGTTTCTCAGAGTGAATTGCGCGTAAGGGATCGCCCTTCCCGCGGACGGGCGGCATACCGTTGGCAGTAATGGACTTGACCCTCACGTGAGGTGAGGCCCCACGGTAGGGACATGACCGCAATGACGACAGAAAATGGGCAGTCGCTCGCCGCGTTGACGGTGGGCCAGGTGGCCGAGCAGCTCGGCGTGACGGTGCGCACGCTGCACCACTACGACGAGATCGGGCTGCTGGTGCCGACCGAGCGCACATCGGCGGGCTACCGGCTCTACAACGGCAAGGACATCACGCGCCTGCAGCACGTGGTGGTCTATCGCCGACTCGGGTTCGCCCTGGAGGAGATCGCTCTCCTGCTCGACGACCCATCGGTGGACGTGGGAGAGCATCTGCGTCGTCAGCGCGAAGCAGTCATGTCCCGGCTGGACGAGATGAGTGAGCTCGTAACGGCCATCGACCGAGCATTGGAGAAGGAAATGTCTGGCATCAAACTGACCAAGCAGGAGCAGAAAGAGCTGTTCGGAGACAATTTCAGCGATGACTACGCCGTCGAGGCCGAGCAGCGTTGGGGTGACACCGAGGCCTATCAGGAGTCGCAGCGCCGAGCCGCTCAGTACACCAAGGAGCAGTGGCAGCAGATCAAGGCCGAGACCGACGACAACCACGGCGAGCTGGCCGCGGCTATGAACGACGGTGAGCCTGCTACGAGCGAGCGCGCCATGGCCGCGGCAGAGCAACATCGCCTGCTGATCGAGAAGTGGTTCAACCCCGTGCCCTATGCCATGCACAAGGGCATGTCCGACATGTATGTCACGGACCATCGGTTCACCAAGACGTATGCGGACATCGCCCCCGGGCTGGCGCA
>JAYSQH010000018.1:0-5806 GCA_043721655.1 Phycicoccus sp.
GCAGCGCTCGCCGGCAACTCGTCATACAGGAGAGAACAACATGGCACGTGCGGTAGGAATCGACCTCGGTACCACCAACTCGGCAGTCGCCGTCCTCGAGGGCGGCGAGCCCACCATCATCGCCAACGCGGAGGGCGGGCGCACCACCCCGTCGGTCGTCGCGTTCGCCAAGAACGGCGAGGTCCTCGTCGGCGAGATCGCCAAGCGACAGGCCGTCACCAACATCGAACGCACCATCCGCTCGGTCAAGCGCGAGATCGGCACCGACTGGACCCGGAAGATCGACGACAAGTCCTACACCGCCCAGGAGATCAGCGCGCGCATCCTGATGAAGCTCAAGCGCGATGCCGAGGCCTACCTCGGTGAGGCCGTCACGGACGCGGTGATCACGGTCCCGGCGTACTTCGACGACGCCCATCGCCAGGCCACCAAGGAAGCCGGCGAGATCGCGGGTCTCAACGTCCTGCGCATCATCAACGAGCCGACTGCCGCCGCGCTGGCCTACGGCCTGGACAAGGGCAAGGAGGACGAGCTCATCCTCGTCTTCGACCTCGGCGGTGGCACCTTCGACGTCTCCCTGCTCGAGGTCGGCAAGGACCCCGATGACGGCTTCTCCACGATCCAGGTCCGCGCGACCAACGGCGACAACAAGCTCGGCGGGGACGACTGGGACGAGCGCATCGTCAACCACCTGCTGACCATTGTGAAGAACACCACCGGCCTCGACCTGGCCAACGACAAGATCGCCATGCAGCGTCTGCGCGATGCATCCGAACAGGCCAAGAAAGAGCTATCCGCCGCGACGAGCACCCACATCAGCATGCAGTACCTCTCGATGTCCGAGAACGGCCCGATCCACCTGGACGAGACCCTGACCCGCGCGCAGTTCGAGAAGCTCACCGCTGACCTGCTCGAGCGCGTCAAGGGCCCGTTCCGCCAGGTCATCAAGGACGCCGGCATCAACGTCAGCCAGATCGACCACGTTGTCCTGGTTGGTGGTTCGACCCGTATGCCGGCCGTGGTCGAGGTCGTCACCGAGCTCACCGGAGGCAAGACTCCCAACAAGGGTGTCAACCCCGACGAGGTCGTGGCCGTCGGCGCAAGCCTGCAGGCCGGTGTCCTCAAAGGCGAGCGTAAGGACGTCCTGCTGATCGACGTCACCCCGCTGTCCCTGGGCATCGAGACCAAGGGTGGCCTGATGACCAAGCTCATCGAGCGCAACACGGCCATACCGACCAAGCGTTCCGAGGTGTTCACCACCGCGGACGACAACCAGCCGTCGGTACTCATCCAGGTGTTCCAGGGTGAGCGCGAGATCGCCCAGCACAACAAGGGATTGGGCACCTTCGAGCTCACCGGCATCGCGCCGGCTCCCCGTGGCGTGCCGCAGGTCGAGGTTACCTTCGACATCGACGCCAACGGCATCGTCCACGTCTCCGCCAAGGATCGTGGCACCGGCAAGGAGCAGTCCATGACGATCTCCGGTGGCTCTGCGCTGCCGAAGGACGAGATCGAGCGGATGGTCCGTGAGGCTGAGGAGCACGCGGAGGAGGACAAGGTCCGCCGCGAGGAGACCGAGGCGCGCAATACGGCCGAGCAGCTCGTCTACTCCACCGAGAAGTTCCTGGCCGACAGCGCCGACAAGATCCCGGCCGACGGCCGTGGTGAGGTCGACGCAGCGCTGGCCGACCTCAAGGCTGCCCTCAAGGAGGGCTCAGACGTGTCGCTGGAGGACATCAAGGCCAAGCACGCCAAGCTGTCGGAGGAGTCCCAGAAGCTGGGCACCGCAATGTATGCCGCCGCGGCCGCCGCGGCTGAGAGCGACGCGGGGTCCAAGCCCGACGAGGGTCATTCATCGACCGACTCGCCGAAGTCCGGTGACGAGGACGTCGTGGACGCCGAGGTCGTTGATGAGACCGAGGACGACAAGAAGTGACCGAGGCCAACCCGGTCGACCCGGAGCGCGTGGGCTCGGAGGAGTTCGAGCCCACGGGCCCCAAGGTCACCGACAAGCGACGACTTGACCCGAAGACGGGCGCGGTGCGCCATCCGACTCCCGCCCCCGCTTCCGGCACGGCTCCCGCTTCCGGCGACGTGTCAGGCCAGCAGCCAGTCATGACTGCACCAGGTCCTGACAACTCGGCCTCGGCCAGCGGCCAGCCCGACGTCCACGCCGACATCCATCCGGACACGACGCTGGCGGCCGACCTGACCCGTGATCTGCAGAGGTTGCAGGCCGAGTACGTCAACTACAAGAAGCGCGTCGACCGTGACCGCGAGCTGCACCGCCACGTCGCGGTTAGCAGCGTCGTCGAGTCTCTGTTGCCGGTTCTGGATGACGTCCACCTGGCGCGGCAGCACGGTGATCTCAAGGGCGGGCCGTTCGCGGCCATCGCCGACAAGCTCGAGGCCACGCTGGCCAAGTTCGGTGTGGAGCGCTTCGGGCAGCCCGGCGACGCGTTCGACCCGGCGATCCATGAGGCGCTCATGCATATTCAGGCAGAGCTCGCTGACGGCACAGAAGTGACCACGGTGGTTCAGGTGTTGCAGCCCGGCTACCGGATGGGTGAGCGGCTGGTTCGCGCAGCGCGGGTCGCCGTGGCCGACCCCCAGTAACCCCGACCGGACACCGCGCGGGCACCGTTTGGAGGCCTGGTTGGGCCAATTCCGGTGCCGCAGCGGTGTCCGGATGAGAATGTGAGAGGAAGGAGACGCCGATGGCCAGCCAGGACTGGTTCGAGAAGGACTTCTACGCGATCCTCGGCGTCCCTGCCGACGCCGACGAGGCCGCGATCAAGAAGGCCTATCGCAAGCTCGCCCGCACCCTGCACCCCGATCGGAAACCGGGGGACAAGCCAGCCGAGAAGCGTTTCAAGGAGGTCGGCGAGGCCTACGCCGTTCTGTCCAACCCCGACGAGCGCAAGCAGTACGACGCCATCCGGTCGATGAGCCACGGCGGCGCCCGCTTCACCTCCGGCGGCCGAGAAGGCGCGGGAGGGGCGGGTTTTGAGGACGTCTTCAGCAACCTGTTCGGCGGCGGTGGCGGTCGTGGCGGCAATGTCCGCTTCAACACCAGCGGCGGGCAGCCGAACATCGAGGATCTGCTGGGTGGCATGTTCGGCCAGCAAGGTGGGTACGCCGGCGGGCAGGGTCAGCAGGGCTACGGGGGCTTTGGCGCCCCAGCCGGACCGCGTCGGGGCGCCGACATCGAGGCCAAGACCGCGTTGTCGTTCCGCGAGGCTGTCCAGGGGTCGACCGTGACCATGCGAACGGCAGAAGGCACCCGGATCACGGCACGCATCCCCGCCGGCGTCAAGAATGGCCAGAAGATACGGCTGCGCGGCAAGGGAAACCCAGGCGACCAGGGCGCTCCTGCGGGCGATCTCCTGCTCATGGTGAACGTCACGCCGCACGCCGTCTTCGGCCGCGACGGCGACAACCTGACCGTCGATCTGCCTGTGACATTTGCCGAAGCCGCTTTGGGGGCAACGGTTTCGGTGCCGACGTTGTCCGGTGACCCGGTCAAGGTCCGGATCGCCCCCGGAACCCCCAACGGTCGGGTGCTGCGAGTCAAGGGTCGAGGTGTCGAGGGCAAGCATCACATCGGCGACCTGTTGGCCAAGGTGAGTGTGGCGGTGCCCCAGAAGCTGTCGGTCAAGGCGCGCGAGGCCGTCGAGGTGCTCCGTGCCGAGGAGACTGACGAGGACCCGCGCGCGGACGTGTTCGTCAAGGCCCGGCAGGACTGAGCGCCGTGAATGTCTCGCGAGGCTCCAGCGGGTTCTCACCCGACGACGAGACCCCTGTGTTCGTTATCTCGGTGGCGGCGCAGCTGGCCGGAATGCACGCCCAGACGCTGCGGCAGTATGACCGTCTGGGTCTGGTGTCCCCATCGCGCACTCGCGGTGGCGGACGGCGATACTCGGCGCGAGACGTCACCCTGCTGCGCGAGGTGCAGCGCCTTTCCCAGGAAGAGGGAGTCAGCCTGGCCGGGATCCAGCGCATTCTGGATCTCGAGAACCAGGTGCTGGCGCTTCGGTCACGGGTGACCGAGCTCCGCAGCGAGGTCGATGCCCTGCGGTTGGCGATCGGTTCAAGCACAAGGGTTTTTGCGGCCGGTCGGGCTGGCGAGATCATCGCGCTGCGTGCCGGCCGACGGCCCGCCCGCAGTGTCAGCTCGTCACAGTCGCTCGTCGTCTGGCGCCCGCGCGGCTGACACACGCACCCAGATCGCACCTCATCGGTGAAATCTTCACTCGAGAGCGTCGATGAACGCCTGGTGGGTGGCTGGGCTGAACAGGACGAAGCGAACGAGGTCCAGCTCGCCGAAGTGAGGTGATGCGCGAACCGTGGCGACCGCGATACGGGCGACCGCGACCGGGTCCCAGCCATAGACCCCTGCGCTGACCGCGGGGAATGCCACCGAGCGGGCGCCGACTCGCACCGCCTCCCGCAGCGAGGCCTCGAAGCAGGAGGCGAGGAAGGCTGGATCGGTCTGTCCCGCATGACGATTTGGGCCGACGGTGTGGATCACCCACCGCGCTGGCAGGTCACCCGCGCCCGTCACCACGGCCTCCCCGACAGGAAGACCGTGGGGGTATGCCGTCCGCCGCAGCTCACGACACTCGGCCAGCAGGCGCGGACCGGCAGCCTGATGGATGGCCCCGTCCACCCCTCCGCCGCCGAGCAGAGAACTGTTGGCAGCGTTGACGATGGCGTCGACCGCCTGCCTGGTGATGTCGCCCTCGACGGCCTCGATCGAAGCCCCGTGTTCGGTCATGCCCACGACCGTAGACTCACCGGCCGACACCGCCTGATACGGGCTGACGGCAGAATCCTTTGTGGCGACTTACTTCAGGGTCACCGGATCCAGCCGGAGCGACTTGCCACCGCCAGGCACGTTCGGGTCCGGGGCGAACAGGAGGCCGTTGGCGGTCAGTCGGAGTACCCGCTGGAGGAACGCCGACGTAAGGGAGCTGGCCAGCCGCCAACTTCCAGGTCGGCCTGCGAGGGCCCGCGGCGCGCTTAACCCTCCGGGGACCGGCGGAGCGTCAGTCGCGAAGTCATCGGGGCTCGGGAACACGACCACGGTGAGCGCGCCCGTGGACCGGTCGACGCGACACACCATCGAGTTGGGGGCCCCACCATCGCCCTGCCGACCGCAGTAGACGGCATGTGGGGTCACCAATAGCCACTGTGGCGGGACGTCACGGAACGGGTAGGCGCTCAGGATCCGGCTCCGATCCGGCGTCATCAGCAGCAGCTCGCCATATATGGTCAGCTGCGGATGCGCGGCGAGATCAACCCCTGCAGAGGCGTAAGGGTAGGACACCAGCCACAGCCCTTCGGGCGTGGAGGCCTGGGTGGTCGCAACGGGCCAGATGGCGGGGTCGAGCTGCAGCACCCGGACCCCGATCGGCAGCGCCGCGATGGCCGGGTCGATGCCGTAGACACGGGCGTCCCCGGCAGACTGGCTGGGCGGCTTGGTAGCCGTCGGGCTTGAGGTCGGACTGGCCGTTGGGGCGGGTGTTGCGCTTGGCGCCGGGGTGGTAGCACCCCTCCCGGCCGGCTGCCGCACGGCCAGGTGCGTTGACTGCGTGGTGACCAGTACGGCCGACCACCGCCGCCGCCGCGGTCGCTGCCCAGAGGCCCGCGAGTCGACGTCGGCGCGAGGCAACCACGCGTCGCCGCGCGCTGGTCACCAGGGCTTCGACGTCCGGGTATGCCGTGTCGTCGGCGTCCGCGTGGAACTCGCCGCGCAGGTCGTCCGGCGGTCGCATCATCGGAGCATTCAACCTGTCCACTGGGC
>JAYSQH010000019.1:0-2640 GCA_043721655.1 Phycicoccus sp.
GCCTGGCGGCCCACCGACCACGTGATGACGCAGCAGAGTCACCACCAGAACGCCGACGCCCATGCTCGCGGCTCCCAGGACCAGGAACACCCTCACCGCGCGCCAACGGGTCCGCGGGTCACCCAGCGCCCGGAACTCAGCCCGGTAGGCGATCAGGACGGTCAACACCGTCAACGACATCAAAGCAGCGAGGTACTCAAGCTTGAACGCGTGCAGGACGACACTGCTGGCCAACAGCAGCAATGCCGCCAGCCAGGCGCGATGCTTGCGCCGCCTGAGTCCATGAGCCAGCAGCAGCAGCAGTATGCCGGACACGATTGTCGCCGCTGATGCAGCGGCGACAACACCGGGCAAGACCGCTGTGAGGGGGTGCAGACGGAGCCGCCAGCCACGCGCCATACCGGTGGCGATGTCGACGAATCCAACCGTGTAGGTGAGCGCGCCCACGATTTGCGGGGCCCTGGAATGGGGTTTGTTGAACTGGGCCAAGAGTGCCGAAACCTGCGAGGACGTGCGCGAAGAAGCGCGTTCGCTCACCGGCTGCCGCCCAGCACCAGACCCATCGCCTCGGCCCTGGTCGCGGGATCACGCAGCTGGCCTCTCACCGCCGACGTGATGGTCCGCGAACCCGGCTGCCGGACTCCACGCATCGACATGCACAGGTGCTCGCACTCGATGACCACCACCACGCCCAGGGGCTTGAGGTGCTTCACCAGGGCGTCGGCGATCTGCGAGGTCATCCGCTCCTGAACCTGAGGACGACGCGCATAGACATCCACCAGACGTGCCAGCTTGGACAGGCCGGTGACCCGGCCGTCGTGGCCGGGGATGTAACCCACATGGGCCACGCCATGAAAGGGTACGAGATGGTGCTCGCAGGTGCTGTAGACCTCGATATCTCGCACCAGGATGAGCTCTTCGTGACCGATCTCGAAGGTCGTCGTGAGGACGTCCTCGGGTTGTTGCCGCATTCCCGCGAAGATCTCGGCGTAGGACCTGGCCACCCTGGCAGGAGTCTCTTTGAGCCCATCTCGTTCGGGATCCTCGCCGATTGCAAACAAGATCTCGCGAACCGCGCGTGCGGCGCGCTCCAGGTCAATGGGAGGTTGGGTCGACATGGCCGCCTTCGGGGACCTCGATCACGATCGTCGTGGGGTGCTCCTCGAACGGCTCCCTCGCCGGGGTCTCGTCCTGGACATCTGTGGCAGGAAGGGGCTTCGACCCATTGGACTGTGCGGCAATCTCTGCCGGCGTCATCACCGGAGGCTGGTCGCTGACGTGTCGACGGTCGCTGGACAGCCAGACCGGCCGCGCCGGGCGCTTGACGACGTTCGCAAAGATGTCGGCGAGCTGGTCCTTGCCCAGCGTCTCTTTCTCGAGCAGCTCAAGCACCAGTGCGTCGAGCAGTTCTCGGTTGTCGTTCAGGGCATACCAGGCTTCGTCGTGCGCGGCCTCGATCAGTCGGCGGATCTCTTCGTCGACGATGCCGGCCACCGCCTCGGAGTAGTCGCGCTGATGGCCCATGTCGCGTCCGAGGAAGACCTCGCCGCTGCCATCCTGGCCGAGCTTGATGGCACCGATCCGCTCGCTCATGCCGTACTGCGTCACCATCCGACGGGCCAGGCTGGTGGCCTTCTCGATGTCGTTTCCGGCGCCCGTCGTCGGGTCGTGGAAGATCATCTCTTCAGCGACCCGGCCGCCCAGGGCGAAGGCCAGCTGGTCGAGGATCTCGTTGCGGGTCGTTGAGTACTTGTCGTCCAGCGGCATCACCATGGTGTAACCAAGAGCACGGCCTCGGGGCAGGATCGTGATCTTGGTGACCGGGTCGGTGTTGAGCATCGCCGAGGCGACGACCGCGTGCCCGCCCTCGTGGTAGGCCGTGATCTTCTTTTCCTTGGCACTCATGATCCGGGTGCGCTTCTGCGGGCCGGCGACGACACGGTCGATCGCCTCGTCCAGGGCCTCGTCGTCGATGAGCTTGGCGTTGCCCCGGGCGGTGAGCAGCGCCGCCTCGTTCAGGACGTTGGCCAGGTCGGCACCGGTGAAACCTGGCGTGCGACGGGCCACGGCGAGCAGGTCGACCCCGGTGGCCAGGGGCTTGCCCTTGCCGTGTACCTGCAGGATGCGGTGGCGGCCGATCATGTCGGGTGCGTCGACCGCGATCTGTCGGTCGAAACGACCAGGGCGCAACAGGGCAGGGTCGAGGATGTCGGGCCGGTTGGTGGCCGCGATCAGGATCACGTTGGTCTTCACGTCGAAGCCGTCCATCTCGACGAGGAGCTGGTTGAGCGTCTGCTCACGCTCGTCGTGGCCACCGCCGAGGCCGGCACCACGGTGTCGTCCGACGGCATCGATCTCATCGACGAACACGATCGCGGGGGCGTTGGCTTTGGCTTGCTCGAACAGGTCGCGGACCCGCGAGGCGCCCACCCCGACGAACATCTCGACGAAGTCCGAACCGGAGATCGAGTAGAACGGCACGGCCGCCTCGCCAGCGACTGCGCGCGCCAGCAGGGTCTTGCCGGTCCCTGGCGGGCCGTAGAGCAGGACGCCCTTGGGGATCTTGGCACCGACCGCGAGGAACTTGGCCGGTTCGGCGAGGAACTCCTTGATCTCGAGCAGCTCCTCGACAGCCTCATC
>JAYSQH010000020.1:0-5323 GCA_043721655.1 Phycicoccus sp.
GCCGACGCGGCGGAAGCGGCCGAGGAGGAGCCACGCGCCGCGATGATGGCGGCACCGCGCTTCTGGATGGTCGGGATGAAGTCGGCCTCCAGCCAGGCCTGGTCGTTGACCAGCTGCGCCGCGTTCTGCCCGTTGACCTCGGCGTGGAAGATATCGGGGTACTGCGTCGCCGAGTGGTTGCCCCAGATCGTCATCTTGCGGATGTCGTTGACGCTCACGCCGGTCTTGGCGGCCAGCTGCGCGAGCGCACGGTTGTGGTCGAGGCGGGTCAGTGCCGAGAAGCGATCACGGGGGATATCCGGGGCGTTGTGCATCGCGATGAGGGCGTTGGTGTTGGCCGGGTTGCCCGTCACCGTGATCCGGACGTCATCGGCAGCGTGGTCGTTGAGGGCCTTGCCCTGACCGGTGAAGATCGCACCATTGACCGAGAGCAGGTCGCTGCGCTCCATGCCCGGGCCGCGCGGACGCGCACCGACGAGCAGCGCGAGGTTGACGCCTTCGAAGATCGTGTTCGGGTCGTCGCCCATCTGGATGCCGGCCAAGGTCGGGAAGGCGCAGTCGTCGAGCTCCATGACGACGCCCTCGAGGGTCTTCAACGCTGGGGCGATCTCGAGCAGCCGGAGCTCCACGGCAGTGTCCGGGCCGAAGAGCGCACCGCTGGCGATGTGGAAGAGCAGGCTGTAGCCGATCTGGCCTGCGGCGCCGGTGATGGCGACCTTGACGGGAGTAGTGCTCACTGTGATGCCCTTCGGCTAGCGCCCCTTCGGGCGAGGTGGATGAGTTCCCCGTCGACGTTAGCAGCGCCCCACATTGCGCTGACGGGGTGTCGGACGTCGCGTTCGCCACGTCCTGAGAGGCTGCAGACCCGAATTCAAAGTATCTTGACGTCAAGGTAATCTTTCAGCAGGTGACTGTCGTAGCCAGAGGTCGAACCGAGGAGCCATACGCATGCGCAAGATCACAGTGCAGAACCCCGTCGTCGAGCTCGACGGCGACGAGATGACGCGGATCATCTGGGCGTTCATCAAGGACCGCCTGATCCACCCCTATCTGGACATCGACCTCAAGTACTACGACCTGTCGATCCAGAAGCGTGACGAGACCGACGACCAGATCACGGTCGATGCGGCGAACGCCATCAAGAAGTACGGTGTCGGCGTCAAGTGCGCGACCATCACCCCCGATGAGGCCCGCGTCAAGGAGTTCGGCCTGAAGAAGATGTGGCCCTCGCCCAACGGCACGGTCCGAAACATTCTCGGCGGCACCATCTTCCGTGAGCCGATTGTCATCAGCAACGTCCCGCGTCTGGTGCCGGGCTGGACCAAACCGATCATCATCGGTCGTCACGCCTTTGGTGACCAGTACAAGGCAACCAACTTTAAGGTTCCCGGCGCCGGCAAGGTCACCATCTCCTGGCACCCGACCGACACGTCGGCGTATGAGCCGATCGAGATGGACGTCGTGGACATCCCGGCCGAGGGTGGCGTGGTCATGGGTATGTACAACTTCAACAAGTCCATCGAGGACTTCGCCCGCGCGTCGCTGACCTACGGCCTGGAGCGTCACTACCCGGTCTACCTCTCGACCAAGAACACCATCCTCAAGGCCTATGACGGCGCCTTCAAGGACATCTTCCAGGAGGTCTTCGACTCCGAGTTCAAGGACCTGTACGTGGCTGCCGGCCTGACCTACGAGCACCGCCTGATCGACGACATGGTGGCTGCTGCCATGAAGTGGGAGGGTGGCTATGTCTGGGCCTGCAAGAACTATGACGGCGACGTGCAGTCCGACACCGTGGCACAGGGCTTTGGCTCACTCGGCCTGATGACCTCGGTCCTGATGACCCCTGACGGCAAGACGGTCGAGGCCGAGGCTGCCCACGGCACGGTGACACGGCACTTCCGCCAGCACCAGCAGGGCAAGCCCACCTCCACCAACCCGATTGCCTCGATCTACGCATGGACGGGTGGTCTCAAGCACCGCGGCAAGCTCGACGGCACCCCCGATGTGACTGCCTTCGCCGAGACGCTGGAGCGCGTCTGCGTCCAGACAGTCGAGGAGGGCAAGATGACCAAGGACCTCGCGCTGCTGGTCGGTCCGGACCAGCCCTGGCTGACCACCGAGGAGTTCCTGGCTGCCATCGCCGATAACCTCCAGAAGGCCATGCCCTCTGCCTGATCTGTCCGAGCCTGTCTGAGTTCTTGACTGCCCGGTTGTTCATACAGCCGGGCAGTCAGGACTCGCGCCTAGCTGGGCCGCCTGCCGTGACGGCGAAGCATTCCGGGACGCCAAAGCCCTGGTCCGTGAAATCTTGTATGACGGCCCCCGTCACGGTCGCCGTGTGGTCGGCCGGCACCAGGGCAATAGCCGAGCCACCGAATCCTCCGCCGGTCATCCGGGCACCCAAGGCGCCGTGAGCCATTGCCACCTCGACCGCGGCGTCGAGCTCGGCGCAGGAGATCTCGAAGTCGTCACGCATGGAGGCGTGTGAGGCACTGAACACCTGACCCACCTCGGGCATCCGCCCGGAACGCAGCAGGCTCACCGCCAGGCGGACCCGGTCGATCTCGGTCACGACATGCCGGGCCCGTGCCCGAATTCGCTTGTCCGACAACCTTTCCAGCGTCTCCTCGAGGCCGTGGACGGGGACCTCTCTCAGCGAGAGCACGCCCAGCTGCCGGGCAGCCTCCTCGCAGTCGGCACGACGAGCCTGGTACTGACCGTCGACCAATGAGTGCGCGGCACGGGTGTTCATGACGAGCAGTGTCAGGTCGTGCGCAGGTGGGTCGAACGGCACGTGCTGCACCGAGCCGTCACGACAGTCGAGCAACAACGCGTGGGCCTCTTCGCAGCGCAGGGAGGCTGACTGGTCCATGCCGCCGGTCGGCGCCTGCGCGATCGTGTTCTCGGCATTGACGCAGATCGCCGCGAGGGATGAACGGGCAGCGTCATCGACCAGCAGGTCCAGCCCGATCAGGTCGGATACCGCTGCGGCGATGGCACATTCGAGCGCTGCAGAGCTGGAGAGCCCGGCTCCGACGGGCACGTGGCCGTCCACCACCAGGTCCAGCCCTTGCACCTGGTGGCCGGCGTCCTGCAGCGCCCACAGCACCCCGGCGGCGTAGCCTCCCCAGCCGGGCGGGTTGCCGGCCCTGATGTCATCAAGGTCAAGGTCGTAGGAGTCGGTCGACTGCAAGGAACGCAGCCTGAGCCGGCGGTCCGACCGAAGCCGCACCGCGGCATACGTGCGGTGCGGCAGGGCGATCGGCAGGCACAGGCCGGCGTTGTAGTCCGTGTGCTCGCCGATCAGGTTCACTCGTCCCGGTGCCGACCACACTCCTGATGGTTCGGACCCGAAAGCGTCCGAAAAAGACTGCGCGACAGGCGATCCTAGGGACCCGGGTGGTTGCTGGCGGATGGAGGACATCGGCGGCTCAGCCCACCACGCGCAGGCGAGCGGCCACAGCCTCGGGGGAGACATCGTTGATCCAGGCGCCGACACCGGACTCAGAACCGGCGAGGTACTTCAGGCGGCCCGGCGCGCGAAGGACCGACATCACCTGCAGGTGCAGGCGGGAGACGTCACGGCCCTGACGAACCGGTGCCTGATGCCAGCCGGCGATGTAGGGCAGTGCGATCGGCGAACCGTCAGGGCCCTGGTAGTAGCGGTCCAGGCGGCGCAACAGGTCGAGGTAGACCTCGGCCAGCTCGTCGCGCTCAGCGTTGTCCAACGCGACCAGGTCGGGGACGTCACGGTGGGGGACCAGGTGTACCTCGACCGGCCAGCGCGCGGCATACGGGACATAGGCCGTCCAGTGGGTGCCCCTGATGACCACCCGCGAACCGGCATCCAGCTCGGCGGCAAGAAGATCGGCGCCCAGCAGCCGTCCCGTGCGCCGATGGTGGGCGGTGGCCTCGCGCAGGAGCGCAGCGGTGCGGGCGGGCACGAACGGGTAGGCGTAGATCTGCCCGTGCGGGTGATGCAGGGTGACACCGATCTCCTGACCGCGGTTCTCGAAACAGAACACGTGCTGCACGGCGTCGATAGCTGACAGCTCGGCGGTGCGGTCGGCCCAGACGTCCACGACCGTCCGGGCCCTGGCCACGGACAGGGACGAGAAGCTGGCGTGGTGGTCGCTGGTGAAGCAGACGACCTCGCAACGGCCCAGAGCCGGAGCATGGGCCAGCAGTGGGTTGGCGGTGGGTCCAGGGGACGCGGACTCGCCCGTGTGTGCGGACTCGCCGGCGAATGAAGGGAAACGGTTCTCGAAGACGACCACGTCGTACTCGTGAGCGGGAATCTCGGAGGGCATCGTGCCGCTTCCGGTCGGGCAAAGGGGGCACTCGTCGGCGGGCGGCAAGAACGTGCGGTTCTGACGGTGGTCGGCGATGGAGACCCAGTCACCGGTCAGCGCATCCAGACGCATCGTCCCTGCCACCGGGCGTTCATCCAGCGGGCGCTCATCGACGACATCACGGCTCTGGGCACCACTGAGGAACGGCTCGGAGTCGTCAAAATAGATGAGCTCGCGACCGTCGGCCAGGGTCGTGGACGTCCGGCGAACCCTCGGTGAGGCTGGGGAGTGCTCGCTCACCAGCTCACCGCCAGCCCGTTGGCAGCCAGAGCCTCGATGTCGCGGTGTCGTCCTCGTGCCAGCACCTAGGCATCGTGTCACGATTGCGTCGATTTCCGTTTGGAGCCTGGCAGGACCGCCACATCTGGCCACGCGTACGGGCCACTCGTTCACCTGACAGAATGAGGCGCATGCCCGCGCACGAGACTCCCCAGACCCCGCGCAAGCCGCGTCTGCTGTCCGGCATGCAGCCGACGCACGACTCGCTGCACCTGGGCAACTACCTCGGCGCATTGGTCAACTGGGTGGAGATGCAGGACACGCACGACGCGTTCTACGCCGTGGTCGACCTGCACGCGATCACCGTTGAGGTCGCGCCGGCAACATTGCGCGAGCGCACCCGTCGTACAGCCGCTCAGTACCTCGCCGGCGGCGTGGACCCGGCGCGGGCCACGGTCTTCGTGCAGAGCCACATCAGCGAGCACACAGAGCTGGCCTGGGTCCTGTCCTGTCTCACCGGCTTTGGTGAAGCCAGCCGGATGACGCAGTTCAAGGACAAGGCCGGCAAGAAGGGCGCCGAAGGAACAACGGTGGGACTGTTCAACTATCCGGTGCTCATGGCCGCGGACATCCTGCTGTATGACGCGGACCAGGTCCCGGTCGGCGAGGACCAGCGACAGCACCTCGAGCTGACTCGTGACCTCGCCGGGCGGTTCAACTCCCGCTACGGCAAGACCTTCACCGTCCCC
>JAYSQH010000021.1:0-1773 GCA_043721655.1 Phycicoccus sp.
TGCACGAACATCGTCTCCAGATACCAATCCGGATCGACTTTGCGGAACACGTTCTCGTAATCCATCGTCCACTGCGGCTGACCAGCCGGGTTGAACCCGGTCTGGAATGCGTAGAACGTCTCGATGAACGCCTCGCCATACTTGTTCTTACAGTTCTCCGCCGACGCATCCCAAAACCCGGTGTGCGCATCCAACACAAACTTGCCGTCCTTCATGCCAAACTCCTGTCGTCGGGTTCAGGGATCGGTACGTACAACTCAGGAAACGCGGCGTGCGCCGAGCGGCATCAGGTCGCGGCCGTGCAGGGTGTTGAGCATGATGCCGCCGGCCAGCCAGAAGGCCGCCACCCCGTCGGCGAGGCCGGCCCAGCCGGCCGCCTTGGTGAGCCCGGACGCCGAGCTGCCACCAACGACGTTCGCGAGGCCGGCCAGCAGCAGGACGGTGGCGAGCAGCGCAAAGGCGATCGTCGCGGTCTTGTTGACGAGCAGCGCGGCAATCGTGAAGAAGACCGAGATGAGCGCCCACAGCAGGAAGTATGCGCCGAGGGCCTCACCGAACGCACTCGCGGTCTTGGCATCCGCGGTGGCCGGCGGGCTGAAGAACTTGAGCGCGATGCCCGTCGACAGCAAAAACATGGCGTAGACGATGCCGAAGGTCCCCCCGAACAGGTCGCCGTTTCGGATCTCGTACAGGCCACCGATCCCGATCGCCCCGAAGCCGACCACCATCGCGACTGGGAGAAACAGTGCATTGGTGTCCAGGATCCCGGCGTTGGCGAGCGAGAGCATCGTGATCACGATGGCAAAGCCGAAGACCGAGGTCGGGATGCCACTGGCCAGCGACGGCAGTGACGTGACCGCTGTCTCGGCCGGAATCGCGGGGACGGGTTCGCGGGCCTGGGCCGGGATGCCGGACTCGACCTGGGTGCTGGACATGAGTACCTCACGGGACAAGGCCGCGGACTGGCGGCACGGAGGTCCGTCTGGCCGGTGCGCGCCGGACGGGCAGTCGTCCAGGGAGGGCGACGTGACGGCAACGAACACCCGTCACGCCGTCAGCACAAGCCCTACTTGCCGGTAACTTTGCCGCAACGCGCCGAAACACCCGGGACCCTCCGGATCGCCGGAACGGTCCTTGTCAACGGTGACAGGACATGCCATTCTCGCCGTAAACTATGGCGTTGACCGAACCCGATGGGGCTTCATGGCGATCGACAATCCCTATTACTCCAGCGACGTCCACGGCGCGTTCGAGCTCGCCGAGCTCGGTGACCTCGCGCTGGAGGACGGGGCCACCCTGCGCGGCTGCCAACTCGCCTACCAGACCCTCGGCGCGCTCAATGCGGCGAAGGACAACGCCGTGCTGGTGACCAGTTGGTTCTCCGGCAACCACGGCATCATGCGGGACACCTACGTCGGCGCCGGCCGGGCGCTTGACCCCGACAAGTACTTCATCGTCCTGGTCAACCAGCTCGGCAGCGGTCTCGGGACCTCGCCGCACTCCCTCGACGGTCCCTACGGCGGAGCCCGCTTCCCGCGCGTCCGGATCGGCGACGACGTCGTCGCGCAGGAGCGGTTGCTCCGAGAGGTGCTCGGCGTGGAGCAGCTCGCCCTCGTCTTCGGCGGCTCGATGGGTGCGCAGCAGACCTACGAGTGGGCGGTGCGCTTCCCGGACCAGGTGCTGCGGGCCGCGCCGCTCGCCGGGACCGCCCGCAGCTACGAGCACTGCCAGATGTTCGTCGAGACATTCGTCGACGCCCTGCGCACGGACCCG
>JAYSQH010000022.1:0-1755 GCA_043721655.1 Phycicoccus sp.
TGGTCGATCAGGTAGTCGATGTCGCCTGCGGTCGCAACGGGGTGCTGCAGCTGCATCTTCCACGGGGTGTCGGTGGTTCCGATCACCCAGTAGCGCGACCACGGGATGACGAAGAGCACGCTCTTCTCGGTCTGCAGGATCAGGCCGGTGTCGCCCGCGATCCGGTCCCGCGGGACGACGATGTGAATGCCCTTGGAGGCCAGCACGCGAAGCCCGCCGTCGGTCCCGGCGAGCGCCTCGGTCTCCTCGGTCCAGACGCCGGTGGCAGCGATGACCTGGTGCGCGCGCACGTCGAAATGACGCCCGCTCTCCAGGTCCTCCACAGTGGCCCCGGTGACTGTGCCGTCGTCCGCGGTCGAAAGCCCGACGACCTGGGTACGCGACGCCGCGGCGGCACCGTACTCCGCAGCGGTGCGGACGATCGTCGTGACGAGACGGGCGTCGTCCACGGTGGCGTCCCAGTAGCGCACGGCGCCGATCGCGGCCTCGTGCTTCAGGTCGGGGAAGAGCTTCTCCAGGCCGCTGCGGGTCACATGGCTGTGGAGCGGCAGGGCGCGGCGGCGACCGTTGAGGCTCGCCAGGGTGTCGTAGAGCGCGATGCCTGAGCCCACGAAGGCCCGCTCCCAGATGCGGTGCTCGAGCGGGTAGAGGAACGACACGGGCCGCACCAGGTGCGGTGCCAGCTTCGTGAGCAGCAGGTCCCGCTCGGTCAGCGCCTCACGGACCAGGTGGAAGTCGAGCATCTGCAGGTAACGCAGGCCGCCATGGACCAGCTTGCTCGACCGGCTCGAGGTACCGCCGGCCCAGTCCTGGGCCTCGACGATGCCGACCTTGAGGCCTCGGGTCACCGCGTCGAGCGCGACGCCTGCGCCGGTGACGCCGCCGCCGATGACCAGGATGTCGAGCTCGTGGCCCGTGGTGGTGCTCTCTTGGAGTGTTTCGAGAGCCGCCGCCCGCGTCCCCGCCGTCAGTGCCGTCGTCTTCACCGTTGTCCTCCTTGCCCCGTGGCCGCTGGGCGGGCCACGCGTCCTTGGCCGGCCCCGACGGTGCCGTCGAGGTGTCGAGCCAGTGACGTCCATATACTCGGTGTGTCTCGGATGGACGCGCAACTACTATGCACGGATGTGCAGACGGGGTCGTGGTGAACAACGGTGAGCAGGACGCCCTGAGGGCGGCGACCATGTACTACTTCCAGGACATGAAGATGGAGGCCATCGCCCGGCACCTGCGCACCTCCAGGTCGACCGTCTCCCGGCTCCTCAAGCGCGCCCGCGACACGGGACTGGTGGAGATCAGGCTGCGCGCCGCGAGCAGCCGGGCACCCGGGCTGGGCCAGAGCATCAGTGCGGCCTTCGGGGTGGCGACCTACGTCGTGCCGGTGCCTGACACGACGAACGACACCGACCGGCTGGAACAGGTTGCGCTCACGACGGCGAAGCTGCTCGCTTCATGGTTCGACTCCGACATGGTCATGGGGGTTGCCTGGGGGACCACGCTCGCTGCTGTCAGCCGCCATCTGACGCACAAGCCGACCCGGGGCAGCGCCGTGGTCCAGCTGAACGGCGCGGCGAACAACCGGACCAGCGGCGTCGACTACACGAGCAATCTCATCTCGAGCTTCGGCACGGCTTTCGACGCCGCGATCCACTACTTTCCGGTGCCGGCCTTCTTCGACTTCCCCGAGACCAAGGCTGCGATGTGGCGTGAACGTTCCGTGCGCCGCGTCCTAGAAGTGCAAGGACGTGCAGACATGGT
>JAYSQH010000023.1:0-5867 GCA_043721655.1 Phycicoccus sp.
GCCGGTCGGCGAGGATGGCGCACAACCTGCGGTAGTCGAAGGTGGCGAACGGGTAGGCGGGCCGAAACGCGATGCGCCGCCCGGCAGCGTTGATCGTGACCGTCGGATGGATCTGCTCGAGCGCGTCGAGCGCGTCGAGACGCTCCAGCACGGCGAGCAGCGTCGCACAGGCCGAGGTCTCCCCAGCCCCTGGCGGCTCCCGGTCGACCAGCAGCACCCGCCCGGCGCCCTGCAGCTGGCTGGCAGCGGCCAACCCAGCGAAGCTCGCGCCGACGATCACCGCGTCGTAGCCGTGCACCGAGGTGTCCATGTCCGGGCCTCCTCCCCTTCCCACCGCCGCAGTGCCCCGTAACCGGGAACGGTCACGCCCAACACCGGGTCAGATACCCCACCGGGGTATACACAGAGTACGGCAGCAATCATGTCGCCACGACCTTGAAATCATGAAGATCCCGTAAAGATCGGCGACGCCAGTGCAGTGCTTCCCTTTGAGAACCAAGCGAAGGCTCGTCAGGGACCGAGCCGTACCCGAGGCAGCCAGCCGAACCCCGCGAGCCAGGAAGAGCACGCGATGACCACCCTTACGCGCCACGGTGGCTTCGTCCGGCAACGCATCGATACCGCTGTCCACGCCGTCGCAAATGAGGAAATTCGCGCGGCCAGCCGGGCCAGCGGGTCGAGTACATCAGCAGCACTGCGGTCCTGAGGTCAGATCCGATAGTGGAACGATGACCGGACTCATCTGAGCCGAAATCGGTGTCCGTAGGACGATCGTTCCACGGACAAAGGGCTCGGCTCCGATGCGTCTACTCCCAGCCCACACCGCGATGCTGATGCCCGTCCCGCGGGCAAGGGTCGGCCGTGACCGGACGGGATATGCAGATCGACACCTGGGGAGCGTCTGACACCACTTCTGCCACCTACGGCTGCGTGCTCCTTGTCGGCAGTTCGAACCCACCGAGGCATACCAGCGCTGTCGCGCTGATCGTGACACGCGTTGATGCATCACCGAGACTTTGGCAGGTCGCTGCCATGCCCGCAACTGATGGCTCAATCCGACCAACCCGCCAACGCCGCAACGGTATTGGCTCCGTCTCCACGCCTTACGTCAGCGGTGCCTGGTCACCCTCGTGCCGGCGCGACCCCCGTCGGGGTGTTAGCCTGCTGATACCCCACGGGGGTATCAGACCGGTGGTGGCATGACCGTTCTCGGAGAAATATTTGGCAGTTGGAGCGCGTAGAGAGGTGTCACGATGACTACCGCAATACAGGCGGTCCAGGAAATGATCGACCAGCCATGAAGGCCACAGTGTCTCAGGGGGTCGGTCCGGCCTTGGGTGTGAGCGAAGCTGCGGTGGACCTTGTCGCGGGCGGCTGGTCGCCGCTGATGGTGTGGAGGGCAACCAGACTGGGGGGGCGTGGTGCACGACGCTGTACGACGGCTTCGACCTCACTGCCGAACGGGGCGCCGGTGGTGGGCGGCTTTCGGGACAGTCCTTCCATCCGCCATGGTGATACCCAGCCCGATCGTGAAGGGTCGAAGCCTTCCAAGGAAGATGTCGGGCGGCCCCGTCACGCGCTGCCCAGTCGTGGAAACCGGTCGAGGAGCACTCGCATCGAAGATGTCCCCGACCGGGACCGTGCCCGCGCACTTCCCGAGAACGGCTGCGCTGGTCCACTGCGATTCCGTGCTGCAGCCGGCCATCGCCTCGGCCGGCCGACGGGGACGTTCAAGGAGAAAGCAGTGAGACAGGAAGCGAGGCCGGGTCTGTCATGGGTGTGGGTGCCGGGGACGCTTTTGGCGGCGTTCGCCCTCACCTGTGCTCAGGCGTCGCTGGTCCGCCGTCGCTACGGCAACCTGCCGCCCGGGGTGCCGGAGGTGGACGTGACCGTGGAGCCAACAGGCCGGTCCTGCGATGTCCTGCTGCCGGTGGAGTTGGCCGCGTTCGGCGACTCCGCCATGGCCGGGGTAGGAGTCGAGCGTGCGGAGGACTCGCTGCCGGTTCAGCTGGCGCAGCGAGTCGCCGACGGCCTGGCTCGCCGGGTGCACGTCGTGGGGTACGGCCGTTCGGGAGCACTCACGGCCGACGTCCTGGCCGCCCAGATCCCGCTGGCTGTGGGTGGGCCCTGCCCTGACGTCTCCGTGTTGCTTGTGGGCACCAACGACGTCACCCACGTCACGCCGTTGCACAGGCTTGCCCGCGGATCGGATGCCCTGTTGGACGCCCTGATCAACCTGGGAGGCCCCGTGGTGATGTCTGGCCTACCGGAGTTCCGTGCGTTGAGGGCGGTGCCGCATCCGCTGCGAGAGGCCGCCATCGCTTACGGGGCGTTGGTCAGAGGGGTTCAACGCCGCCGAGCGCTGATCCGCCCGGAAGTGCACCTGGTCGACGTCCGGGGAGCTGTGGGCGCCGAGTTCGTCAGTGAGCCCACCACGATGAGCGCCGACTCCTTTCACCCGTCGGCGGCCGGCTACGCGCGGATCGCCGACGCAATGGCACCTACCGTAATCGCGGTCCTCACGACACGACCAACCCACCAGGAGGAGAAGTCATGACTCATCTGGCAACGCGAATCCGCCACGAACCCAAGGACCGTCCGGTGCTGCGGCCGACCTGTTGGAAGACCTGGTCGAATCGGGCGGCGATCGCGGTGCGTAGTGGCGCAGCGGAGCTCCGGTCGCTGCGATTACCTCAACGGTGGATCGGGTTTCAGGGTCTCGATGCGGCTGCTCTGGGTTAGTTGGGGATCTTGACGGGATCTTCATGGTTTCAACGTCGAGCCGACATGATGGCGTCGGTAGTGTGTACATACCCCGGTGGGGTATATGGCAGCTGCTCGTGGGTGACCGTTCGCGGTGACTGGCCCTCTATCAGTTGGAGCGCATCGCGAGGGCGCCGTCGGGGTCGCTGGCTTCGAGCTCACATCCGTTGTGGGACCGGAGGTAGGCGGCCGCGGGATTGGCTCTGCGGTCGGGAACGGCGTTTCCGATCTGGATTGTTTGTCTGTGCTGCTTTTTATGGAAGGTGTGAGGTTATGAGTGTCGAGGTGGTTGGGGTTCTCGGAGGCGCCGTGGTTCTGACGGGCCTGCTGGCGTGGTTTTTCTTCGGGCCGAAGAGGTCGCGCCAGGCGGAGCTGGCTGATGGGGTGCAGGTCGTCAAGGTCACTGTCAAGGGTGGTTACAGCCCGGATGTCATCCAGGTCGCCTCGGGGGTGCCGGTGCGGATGCTGTTCGACCGACAAGAGTCTGGGGACTGTTCCTCGCGGGTGGTTTTCCCGGACTTCAAGGTGAACCAGACTCTTCCTGCGTTTGAGACCACGGCGGTTGAGTTCCTGCCAGCGACCCCGGGTGAGTATGGGTTCGCGTGTGGGATGAGCATGCTCCATGGCAGGTTGCGGGTGGTGGGTGAGGCGGCGTCGACGGGCTCTGAGGGGAGCGGCTCGACTGTTGCCCTGGCGGCGCCGCCGGCGGCGGGTGAGCATTCCTGCCCGCAGGACGCGGCGGGTCCTGGGCAGCCGGTGGCCCGGGCCAGGATAACCGGCGGTGTGCAGGTCCTCGACATCACGGTCAGCGGCGGCTACAGCCCGCAGGTAGTGCGGGTGGCACCCGGTATGCCGGTGCGGCTGGTCTTTGACCGGCAGGAGGACTCGCAGTGTTCCGGGCGCCTGCTGCTGCCCGACCTGGGTGTGGATGTGGCGCTGGCCGCGTTCGGGACGACGGCTGTGGCGCTGCCTGCCCTGGAGGAGGGCGCGTACGAGTTCACCTGTGGGATGGGTATGCTCCGCGGCAGCATCCTGGTCGGGGAGTCGGCGAGTGTGCCAGAGGTGAGCGATGGACGCGACGAGCAGGTAAGCGCCGCCGCTGTGGTTTCAGGTGGCGCCGGCTCGTTGGGTGCGGCCGCGGCTGCTGAGTCTGCGGACGCGGAGGAGCGTGAGCGTAACGCTGAGATCTCGGACCTGAAGCGGCGGGTGATCTTCGGCGGGTTGCTCACGGCGCCGGTGTTGTTCGCGGTGATGTTCGTGGAGTTCTTCGCCGTGACCTGGATGCCGGATCTGTTGATGAGCCGCTGGTTCCAGCTGGCGCTGATCAGCCCGGTGATGTTCTACACGGGGTGGCCGATTCACAAGACCGGGTGGTTGGCGCTTTCCCACCGGACCGCGGACATGAACTCGCTGATCACCCTGGGAACTATTGCGGCCTTCGGTTACTCCCTGGTGGTCACCTTCTTCCCGGGGGTGCTGCCCGCTGACGTCCAGTCGGTGTACTACGAGGCGGTCGGGGTGATCGTTACGTTGATCCTGCTGGGTCGGTTGTTGGAGACCAAGGCCAAGGCCGGCACCGGTGAGGCGATCCGGACGCTGATCGGTCTTCAGCCCCGCACTGCCCGGGTCGTCCGCGACGGTGTCGAGTCTGATGTGGACATCGAGGATGTGGTCCTGGGGGACGTGGTCGTGGTCCGTCCGGGTGAGAAGCTGCCGGTGGACGGGGAGGTTGTCGAGGGCCGCTCGGCGGTCGACGAGTCGATGGTTACCGGTGAGCCGTTCCCGGTGACCAAGAGCGAAGGGGACACGGTTATCGGGGCCACGATCAACTCGACCGGTTCGTTCAAGTATGTGGCGACCAAGGTGGGCGCGGACACGATGCTCGCGCAGATCATCAAGCTCGTCCGTCAGGCTCAGGGCTCCAAGGCCCCGATCCAGCGCCTGGCCGACAACGTGTCCAGCTACTTCGTCCCGGCCGTGATCACCCTGGCGATCTGGACCTTCGTGGTGTGGGCCCTGGTCGGGCCACCGCCGGCGTTCGTCTTCGCCCTGGTCGCGGCGGTCTCGGTGCTGGTCATCGCCTGCCCCTGCGCCCTGGGCCTGGCAACTCCTTTGTCGATCACGGTCGGCACGGGCAAGGGCGCCACGGCGGGCATCCTGATCCGTTCGGCTGAGGCGCTGGAGACAGCCCACAAGCTGGACACGATCGTGCTGGACAAGACCGGGACGATCACCAAGGGCACCCCTGCCCTGACTGACGTTCTGCCCGCGCCGGGGTTCACCGCCGAGGAGGTGCTGGCACTGGTCGCGGCCGTCGAGGTTTCCTCCGAACACCCGTTGGCCACCGCGATCGTCGCGGGCGCCAAAGAACGCAACCTGGTGCTGGAAGAGGCCACCGCGTTCGACTCGATCACCGGGCAGGGCGTGCGTGCCCTGGTGGGTGGCCGGGAGGTGCTGGTGGGCAACCGGCGCCTGCTGGCCGGCGCGGGCATCGACTCCAGCCCCTTGGAGTCGGACTCGCAGCGGCTGGCGGTCGATGGTAAGAGCCCCATGCTGGTGGCCGTCGACGGTGCCCCCGCCGCGGTCGTGGGCGTGGCCGACACCATCAAGGACGGTTCGGCTGCCGCGGTGGCTGCGCTGCAGGCCCGCGGGATCGAGGTGGTGATGATGACCGGGGACAACCGGGCAACCGCCGCGGCCATCGCCCGCCAGGTGGGTATCCGGCGTGTCCTGGCCGAGGTGATGCCAGAGCACAAGGCCGCCGAGGTCCGCCGTCTGCAGGAGGAGGGTCTGGTCGTGGGCATGGTCGGTGACGGCATCAACGACGCTCCCGCCCTGGCCCAGGCCGACGTCGGGTCTGCCATCGGCACCGGCACCGACGTGGCCATCGAGTCCTCGGACATCACCTTGATCTCCGGGGCCTTGTCCGGGCTGGTCACCGCGATCGACCTTTCCCGGGCCACGATGCGCAACATCCGTCAGAACCTGGTGTTTGCGTTCGTCTACAACGGGATCGGTATCCCGATCGCCGCAGGCGTGCTCTACCCGGCATTCGGCTTGAGGTTGAGCCCGATGATCGCCGCTGGTGCCATGGCCGCGTCCTC
>JAYSQH010000024.1:0-3426 GCA_043721655.1 Phycicoccus sp.
CATCCACCTCAGCGCCCGCCTGTCGGTCTGGCTCCTCGCGTTCCTGTCCGTTGTCGGAGGACTGATCATCTTCACCCCACTGGTGCCCCGGATCGAGCCACACGTCAACTGGTGGCTGGCCGGATCCTCACTGGTCCTGATCGTGGCAAGCTTCGCCGCGGTCCGGGTCATGGCATTGGGGCAGGACAGCGGCGATGCAGCAGATCGCCTGGGTGCGGAACGAATGGCGCTGTTCGACAGAGGTTTGGGAGCCGACGGTGTCTATGTCGCCATGGCATCCCAGGTTGTCCGGCTCGCCGACATCGTGGTCATCGCAGACCGCCAGGTCATCGACGCCTACGTGCGCGGCACCGTCGTGGTCACGCGCTGGATCGGCGTCGTCGGTGAGCGGGCACACACACGCAAGCCCTCCTCCTACCTCGTGTGGCTGCTCGTCGGCCTGCTCGCGGTCGGCGTGACAGGGGTGACGTTGTGGTAGCTCTCCTTCTCGCGGCCCTGGCGGTTCCGGCCCTCACGGGCACCGCCTTGATCCTGACCGGGCGCGACTCCCTGAGGGTGAGCGAGAGCAACGCCAACTTGGTCAGCCTGGTCGCCAGCGTCGCCACCGCCGCTCTCGTGGTGGCAACGGTGATGACGCGCCCGGTGGTGGACCATCAGTGGCTGCCCTCCCTCGGGGTCAGATGGCAGTTCTCGGTCGACGGCATCAGTGCACCACTCTTGATCCTCACCGCCGCCCTCGGTATCGCGGTCGTGGTCCAGGCGCGCTCGCACCCCCCGCACGGCGGCTCGTCCACGACGTTCTACGGGTGCCTGCTGCTGGTCGAGTTCGGAGCGCTGGCAACGTTCCTGAGTCGTGATGCAGTCGTCTTCTTTGTCTCGTTCGAAGTGGTGCTTATCCCCATGTGGGTGCTGATCTCCCGCTACGGCGACTCCCACGATCTCCCGGCGCGCGCAGACGCATCCGGTCGCTTCGTGCTCTACACCGTGCTCGGCTCCACGCTGATGCTGGTGGGGATCCTGGCCCTGGTGCACTCCGCCGGCACAGCCAACCTGGACGAGCTCGCGAAACTCCGCGGAGCCGGAATGGATCGGTCCACCCAGATGGTCATCGCGGCGCTGTTGCTCGTGGGGCTCGGGATCAAGGTTCCGCTCTGGCCGTTCCACACGTGGCTGCCACCGGCCCACACCATCGCTCCGACCGCCGGCTCGGTGCTGCTGGCGGCGATCCTGCTGAAGATGGGTACATACGGCATCGTGCGGTTGGTCATCGCGCCTCTGCCGATCGGGTTCGGCGCCCTGGCACCGGTGTTCGCGACTGCCGGCGTCATCGGCATTCTCTGGGGAGGCTTGGCCTGCCTTGTCGAGAACGACCTCAAACGGCTGATCGCCTACTCCTCCGTTGCTCACATGGGCTTCGTGGTCCTGGGGCTGTCGAGCGGAACGACCGTTGGTCTTCAGGCGGCGTTGTTCGCCAATATCGCCCACGGCGTCGTGTCCGCCCTGCTCTTCTTCCTCGTCGGAGGTCTCAAGGAACGCTGGGGATCAGCCGACCTGGCCACCGCGCGCGCCGCCTTGCGTGAGGTCTCACCTCGCCTGGGCCTAGCCCTCATCGTCGGCTTCGCCGCCACGCTCGGACTTCCCGGCCTGGTCGGTTTCTGGGGCGAGTTCCTGGCCATGTACTCCTCGTGGTCCCCTGCGGCTGACCGTCCCGAAGGCTTGATGCGCGTTCTTGCCGTATTGGCCGTGACCGGCACGGCCCTAGCCGCGGGCTACTCGTTGCGGGTGCTGCGGCTGATCTGGTCCGGCGATCGCACCACGCCTGCCCATTCAGACGCTCGCGGCGCCGAATGGTCCGTGCTCGCAGCCCTGGTGGCAGGTGTTCTCGTCCTCGGCGTTGCGCCCGGGATTGTGCTCAACACGACCATCAGGGATGTCGCCGTCATTACTACTGAGGTGTCCCGATGAGCCAGTCCGTTGTCAGTCTCAACGCTGGGATGCTGCTGCCGGTGCTCGCGCCGGCCATCGGTGCGGCTGTTGTCCTGGTCGTCGACGTTGCGGCCCCGCGCCTGCGTCGGACGCATTATCTGGTGGCTCTGGTCAGCCTCGTGATCGGCGCTGTGGCTACGTTCGCCGGTCTGGGCATGGGCTCCGGGGTTGTCCGCCAGACGCTGTGCCTGCCCGGCGGTGGTCAGTGCCTGTATGCCGCCGACGCCGTCGCGTCGGCACTCCAGCTGGCCGCCCTCTTGGCTGCGGGAGTGACTTTGCTGCTGAGCTGGCCCGATGACAAGAAGCAGTCGGCGGGAGGCACCGCCGTCATCGTGAGCCTGGTCCTGGCGGCCACGGCAGGCGCTACAGCGGTGCCCGGTGCTCGCGACCTGGGTTCGTGGCTGGTCGCGCTCGAGCTCGCAACCCTCCCGACGGTGGCACTGGTCGCCCTGCGGGGTGCGCGTTCAGCGATCTCCGGGGCCATTGCGCTGCTCACCACGGCACTGGTGTCTTTCGCTCTGCTGGCACTCTCCGCTGCGCTCTGGTTCACGGCCACAGCAAGTCCGTTCATCACCCCCGCCGCCGCCCTCACGGCGTTCGACGATCCATCTCGCCGTCCGATCCTGGTCCTGGCGGTCGCCCTCGTCATCGCAGGGATCGGCTTCAAGCTGTCGCTCGTGCCGTTTCACGCGTGGACCCCCGAGGCCTACGACGGCGCGCCGTTGCCGATAGCCGCTTTCCTCGCCGGCGTCTCCAAGATCGCTGCCCTCGCCGCGTTGCTCGTGGTGATCAGGGCCATCGCGCCACTGGGCGCTCCGGTCCTGACCTCCATCGCGATCGTCGCGGCGGTGAGCATGACGCTGGGCAACATCATGGCGCTGCGACAGGACGGAGTGGTCCGACTGCTTGCGTGGTCGACCGTGGCACATGCCGGATGGGTGGTCATGCCCCTGGCTACCGTCTCCTCGGCGGCCGTGTTCGCCTCTGGGGCCTACCTGTTGGCCTACGTGCTGCCGACACTGCTGGCGTTTGCGGTGGTCGCAGCCTTGGTTCAGACAAGAGGTGCAGCGCGCGCCCGTGACCTGGCCTCATACCGGGGCCTCGTGCAGGACCACCCTGTTCTTGCTGCCGCCCTCGGGCTTGCTCTGTTGTCGCTGGCCGGGCTGCCGCCGGGTGTCCTCGGTCTGGTGGCCAAGGTCACCGCGTTGCGCCCGGTCGTGTCCAGCGAGCTCTGGCTGCTGGCGGTCGTCGCGGCCGTCAACGCCGTGCTGGGCGTGGCGGTCTACACGCGCTGGCTGCGAGCCGCATTGGCCTCACCTGCCTCACCTGCCTCACCTGGCGCCTCGGGTGTCGCAGCGACTGGCGGTGCCGTTCCAGCGGCAGCAGGAGCCCTTCGGGCGCATCCAGCGACGCTGGTCGCAGTCGGGTCGACCGCTGTGG
>JAYSQH010000025.1:0-1713 GCA_043721655.1 Phycicoccus sp.
GAGCCTGCGACGCATCAGGTCAACGCGACCAACCTTCAACCCCGCCAGCTCGCCCCAGCGCAGACCACAGTACGAGAGCAGCAGCACCGCGGTCCGGTAGTCGCCTGCTGCCTGTGCGAGTGCGTTCACCTCCTGATGGCTCAGGAAGCGTTTCTCTGCCGTTGCGACCTTCGGCAACCGGACCCCGGCGGCCGGATTCCTGGGGATCCTGGCCGACCTCACCGCGAGGTCGAACAACAGTGAAAACACCCGGTACACGTAGCGAACCGTCGCCGCTGACAGGTCCGAGGCGATCAGGTCGCTGACCCAGGCCACGACGTCCTCGTGAGCCACCCTGGCGAGCGGAGTCGAACCCCAACGGGGGAGGACATGCTTGCCCAGGATGCTCTCATAGGTGGCCAGCGTCGACGGTTTCAGGTGCCCCTGGGTTGAGATCCACTTGGCAGCGAAGACCTCGACGCTCATGTTCCCGGCGCTGGGGTCAACGTAGGTGCTCGTTTGCATGGCCATGCCGACACCTTGGAGGTACTTGACTGCGAGGTTCTTGTGGGTGAATTTCTTGGCCTTCTGCCGGCCGGATGGGTCTCGCCAGCGGGCACGCCAGCGCCCTTGGCCGAGCCGCTCAATGCTTGCCATGAACTTGACCCTCCAGTGCCTGTCGTGGATCCGTCCGGCGCTGCTCCGTGGTCTCCGGTAGTGCCTTCGACGTCTTCTGAATCGCCCGGAGCTTCATGACGTCGTCCCGCGCCTTGCCTTTGTGCTTCCAATGGCAGGCTACGTCCCGGTCGTGACATTGCCACGTGTCGAGTTCTCCCGAGCCGCTGACGTGACCAGGACTCATGCGGCGGTGGGGCCGTTGCTCTGGCCGTGCAGCCAGGCGCTGACCTCGCTGCGCCAGTAGCGCACGCCGCGGCCGATGCGGAAGCTGCGGGGACCGGTGCCGAGGTGGCGCCAGTAGCGCAGGGTGGCGATGGGTACGCGGACGATGTCGGCGACTTCGCCGATGGTGAGCAGTTCGTCGTCGCGCCCGCGCTGCGCGCCACGCTCGTTGTCTTTGTTGTTCATGGTCTTGCTCCTTGGTGGTGTGCGGTTCCAGGTGAGCCGTCTGGCCTGCTTCTACCTTCCTTAAGGCAGTTGTTGAGGGCCTGGCGGTCACTCTGATAAGCACTTCTTCGTAACGATCGTGGACAGCTGGATCGAAACGTGGTCTGTCGCCGTGGGGAAGCAACGGAAGCTGCTTGCTCTCGGGGCCTGGGTTCGGGGACGTCTGCGGGCGATTGCTGCGCAGGTGGCTCTCACCGTCCGATCCCGTGGCCTCGGCCGCGATCGGGTGTCGGAGACACCCGATCCTCAGGGTGGACCCGGGTAGGGGTCGTGGCTGCGGTGGCGGCGCGCCACGCGGCGTCACGGTGCTCCTCCTGGGCTTCGGCGCGCTGGGCCTGCCACTTGTCGCGTTCGATTTGAAGCCGCCCGGGCGTCAGGGTGCGGATCGCGGGCTCCTGCCGCAGCGCGCCGACACGTTCCCGTGCTCGGCCCAGGTCAACGGTGAGTTCGGCGGCGGCGTGTTCGGTTTGGGCAAGGCATCCGGTGGGGTCGACGGTGTAGGCGAGGCTGCCGAACCGGTCGAGCCTTCGTGAGAGTGACCCCGCAGCAGCAGCGCGGGCCTGTTGGGACTCGTGCGCCGCAGCGGTGGCGCTCAGGGCTGCGGCGGCG
>JAYSQH010000026.1:0-2401 GCA_043721655.1 Phycicoccus sp.
TTCCTGCCTTTCTTCGCACTGGCTGCCGTCGAGGCGCTCAAGTCCCACCCGGCCGTCAACTCCAGCGTCGACGGTGACCAGATCACTTACCACGGTTCCGAGAACCTCGGCGTCGCAGTCGACACAGATCGCGGGCTGCTCGTGCCGGTGATCAAGGACGCCGGTGACCTCAATATCGCCGGGCTGTCGCGCAAGATCGCCGACCTGGCCGAGCGGACGCGCACGAACAAGGTCTCGCCCGACGAGCTCGCGGGTGGGACCTTCACACTCACCAACACCGGCAGCCGAGGGGCGCTCTTCGACACCCCGATCATCAACCAGCCCAACGTTGCCATCCTCGGCACCGGCGCGGTCGTCAAGCGTCCAGTCGTCATCAAGGACAACGATGGCGGCGAGACGATCGCGATCCGCTCGATCGTCTATCTGGCTCTGTCCTACGACCATCGCGTCGTTGACGGCGCCGATGCGGCACGGTTCCTGATGTCGATGAAGACGCGCCTCGAAGAGGGAGCCTTCGAAGCCTCCCTGGGCCTTTAGAACATCCGCGTCGTATGCCGCCCACTGCCCGGTCTGCAGACAGTCCACCGGTCCAACGTGTTGCGATCACCGGCGCTTCGGGACTGATCGGCAGCGCGCTGTCGGTGTTCCTGCGCGGCAGAGGCGACGAGGTTGTGCACCTGGTCCGCCGCCAGCCGCTGAACAGCCACGAGATCGGCTGGGACCCCTCGACGAGAACCCTTGACCCAGGTGGCCTCGCCGGTGTCACGGCCGTCGTTCACCTCGCCGGAGCCGGTGTGGGCGACCATCGGTGGACTCCGGCATACAAGCACGAGATCCTTGCGTCCCGCGTCGATGGAACAGCCACGATCGCCACGGCTCTGGCCGATCTCGGTGAGCCCATCGCTCTCGTGAGCGGTTCGGCGATGGGCGCCTACGGTGACCGCGGTGACGAGATCCTCACCGAGGGCAGCGAACTGGGTCAGGGTTTCCTGGCCGATGTGGTCCGGGCCTGGGAGTCCGCCACCCGACCGGCTCAGGACGCGGGCCTCCGTGTCGCCCACGCGCGCACCGGGCTCGTTCTCGCGCCCAACGGTGGCGCCATGGAGAGGGTGCTCCCGCTCGCACGGCTCGGCCTCGCGGGCCCGCTCGGCTCGGGTCGGCAGTACTGGAGCTGGATCACGCTGCAGGACGAGGTCCGGGCACTGGCCCATCTCATCGACCAGGACCTCAGCGGACCGGTCAACCTCGTCAGCGTTGAGCCGATGCGTCAGGCCGAGGTGATGAAGGCCCTCGGTACGGTCCTTGGCCGTCCGGCTTTGCTGCCGGCCCCGACACTGGCTCTCAAGGTGATCCTGGGCGAGTTCGCCAGCGACATCCTGGGCAGCCAGCGGGTGCTGCCCAGCGTTCTGACGGCGTCGGGGTTCGTGTTCGAGCACGACACCATCGAGAGTGCCATGCGCTGGCTAGTCGACGCGCGCTAAGGCGCCGTAAGAGCGAGAATCCGCCAACCGTCCCGGGTCAGGCTCAGGGTGAAGACCCCCGGCCCAACGGTCTCTTGCCGATGCGGAATCTTGCGACCATCCGGCTGGCCGGTCTCATAGGCGGGTGTCACGATCGTGGCGCGGATCCGTGCCCTGGTGGACGACCCATCGAGGAAGACCGCGTCCTTCACTACGAAAGCCAGCCCGAGGTATGTCGCCGCGTGGTGCAGGGCAGTCTCGAGGTTGGACCGGTCCACACCGGCCTTGGTGGCCCCTGGGGCATAGACCAGATCGAGGAGAACGGGGTTGCGCGCCGCGTATGCCAGTGCCCGCGCATCAACCAGCGCTTGCAACACCCCCGAAGCGGCGATCCGTGGTGAGCCGGGGTCCGTCATCAGGTCGACGAGCCTCGCGGGAGCGGTTGCTCTGGACGGCGAGGGTGTCACCAACCTCGCTGGGGTCGCCTTTGGTGGTGTCGTCCTTGGAGGTGTGGTCCTCGGCTCGGCCGACGACCGATTCGCACCAGCACGATCGGCCACGGGTGGCTGGCTGAGGGCCCAGGTCGCGCCGCCACCAACCGCCCCAGCCACCAGAAGCGTCAGGCCGGCTATGAGGACTGGCCGATGGAGACGACTGCGGGTCGACGGCGGCGCCGGGACCGGAGCAGGCGCAGCAGTGGCCCGAATCCGGCGGGTGATCTCGGTGGCCGGGTCAGACTGCGATGTCAGGACAACCGGCTCTGCGGCCGCTGACTCGAAGACCTCGATGGCCGCGGCGCGAGCAGAGGGTCGGGCGGACGGATCGATGGAGAGACACGCAGTGAGGACCTCGACCAGCCGCATAGGTACGCCGGGGCTCAGTGTGTCCAGCGGCGGGCGGGTCAATGCGGCACCGGGCGGGGCACCGCTGAGGCAGAACCA
>JAYSQH010000027.1:0-3107 GCA_043721655.1 Phycicoccus sp.
CCCGCTATACCGAGTTCATGTCCTCGTTCAACGTCGAGACCAACATCTTCGACAGCCAGATCCCCGGCGGCATGATCTCCAACATGGAGTCCCAGCTCAGGCAGCAGGGCGCTGGTGACAAGCTGCAGGAGGTGCTCGAAGAGGTGCCCCGGGTCCGAAAGAACGCGGGCTATCCACCGTTGGTGACGCCATCCAGCCAGATCGTGGGTACCCAGGCGGTGTTCAACGTGATCCTTGGCCCCTACAAGGTTCTGACCGGTGAGTTCGCCGACCTGATGCTCGGGTACTACGGCTACACGATGGGCGAGAAAGACCCCGAGGTTGTCGCCTTGGCCAAGGCCCAGACCGGCAAGGAGACCATCACCGGGCGGCCGGCTGACCTGATCGCCCCCGAGTGGGACACCCTGCGCACCGAGGCCGAGGCCATCGAGGGTTTCGACGGTTCCGACGAAGACGTGCTGACCTATGCCATGTTCCCGAAGGTGGCACCAGGCTTCTTCACCACCCGCGCCGAGGGTCCCAAGAACGTTGGCAGGGACCCGGCCCAGATTGAGGCAGAGCGCGCCGCTGCTGCCACCGACTCCAAGACGGGCCCCGTTCGTGGCCCGATCAATTACGAGATCACGGTCAACGGCCGGAAGCACTCTGTCGCCGTGAAGCCCGGCTAAGGAAGATGACCACAGACATGCCCCAGCGCCCCACCCAGAACAAGTCCAGGACCATGCAGGAACGGATTGCCGAGCTGCGTACCCTCCGTGAAGAGGTCATCGCCGGAGGTGGCGAGAAGCGTCACGCCAAACAGCACGAGGCCGGCAAGCTGACCGCCCGCGAACGGATTGCCGAGCTGGTCGACCCGCTCAGCTTCGAAGAGAGCGGGATGCTCGCCCAGCACCGCACCACGTTGTTCGGGATGGACACCGCGGTCATGCCGGCCGACGGTGTCGTGACCGGTGCCGCATCCGTGCTCGGCCGGCCGGTTCGCATCGCCAGCCAGGACTTCAGCGTCGCGGGCGGGTCCGCCGGCGAGATGCACTCGGCAAAGGTGGCGGCCACGCTGCACTCCGCGCTGGAGAACGGCACTCCGTTCATCTGCATCAACGACTCCGGTGGCGCCCGCGTCCAGGAAGGAATCGACTCCCTGTCCGGCTACGGCAAGGTGTTCTTCCAGCACGTCGCGCTGTCGGGGGTGGTGCCGCAGATCTCGATCATCGCCGGCCCATGCGCCGGTGGTGCGGCCTACTCCCCGGCGTTGACCGACTTCATCATCCAGACCCGGGCGGCGCGGATGTTCATCACCGGCCCCGACGTGATCAAGCAGGTCACCGGAGAAGATGTCACCGCCGAGGATCTGGGCGGCCCTGACTCCCACATGATCCGCTCCGGGGTGACTCACTTCGTGGCGGACGACGACCACCAGGCCATCCTGATCGCCAAGAAACTGCTCAGCTTTATGCCGAGCAACAACACCGAGGACCCGCCGTTCATCCCCGGCCACGACGATGTGGAGCGCGACGAGAGTCTCGATGACATCATTCCCGATGACCCGAAGAAGGGCTATGACGTCCGTGAGGTCATCCTCAAGCTCGTCGACTTGGCCGACTTCCTGGAGGTTCAGGCCGGGTTTGCCCCCAACATCGTCGTCGGCTTCGGTCGGATCACCGGCCGCACCGTCGGGTTTGTGGCCAACCAGCCGATCGCGGGGTCTGGGGTGCTCGACATCAACGCCTCCGACAAGGGCGCCCGGTTCGTCCGGTTCTGCAATGCCTTCAATATTCCGTTGGTCACCCTCGTAGACGTTCCCGGTTTCCTGCCCGGGGTGACCCAGGAGTACGGCGGCATCATCCGGCACGGGGCGAAGTTGTTGTTTGCGTACTCAGCGGCGACCGTCCCCAAGATCACGGTGGTGTTGCGCAAGGCCTACGGCGGTGCATACCTGGCCATGTGTGGCAAGGACCTGGGCGCCGACCGCGTGTTCGCGTGGCCCACCGCCGAGATCGCCGTGATGGGCGCCGAGGGTGCCGCCGGCGTGGTTTTCCGCAGGGAGATCGCCGAAGCAGACGACCCGGTCGCCAAGCGGGGCGAGCTCGTGCAGCTGTACCGCGATGCCTTCTCGACGCCGTACGTCTCGGCCGCACGTGGTCTGGTCGACGACGTCATTGAGCCCTCTGACACGCGCCGCAAGCTAGCTCGCGCGTTGGAGAACCTCGCCGCCAAGCGCGACCTGCGACCGCCGAAGAAGCACGGCTTGATCCCGCTCTGATCAACTTCGCCCGAAAGAAGGAAGCAGCATGAGCGAGACCGACACCACAGTCGCCGACCTGTTGGCCCTCGTGGCCCAGCTGGCGGCCCGTGTCCAAACGCTGGAGGAACAAGCGGCGCGGCGGCATCCTGAGGCCGGCGAGGACGTCATGCTGGCAATCGCCGCCGCCTGCGCTGCCTACCTGGGCAAACGCGCCACGGTCAAGCAGGTTCACCTGCGCCGGGGCGCCACATGGGTTGCTCAGGGACGCACCGCGGTCCAGCAGTCGCATGCCGACCTGCAAGGCCCACCCGGTGACCGACACGCTCGACCCATTCAGCAGGTACGACGAGGGATGACATGAAACTGGCGATGACATGAAGCTCAAAGTGACTGTGGACGGGTCGGTCTACGACGTCGACGTCGAGGTGGAGGAAGAGCCGCTGCCCACGTTGGGCACCATCCGGATGGGCAGCATGTCTGCCTTCGGCCTGGCCCCGACGGCCGCCAAGGCACCGGCAACCTCCGCCAGCGCGTTGACCGCGCCGATGGGTGGCACCGTAGTCGTGGTCCTTGTCGAGGCGGGGGCCGCGGTGAAGTCCGGCGAGACCCTGTTGGTGCTCGAGGCCATGAAGATGGAGACCGAGGTGACGGCGCCGAAGGATGGCACGGTCAAGTCGGTGGATGTGGCCGTCGGTGACGCCGTCCAAGGTGGCCAGGTCCTCATCGAGTGGGACGACTGACGCACCGACAGGTTCACACGCTGGTGCCGGACAGCGCGAAGAAGACCAGGTCCATCGCCGCCACCAGGATCGTGGCCCGGAAGAACCGCCGTGAAGACGGGTCGCGGTAGGCGCTGGCCGCGGCC
>JAYSQH010000028.1:0-2296 GCA_043721655.1 Phycicoccus sp.
TCGGCACCGACTCGGGAAAGCGAATGGCCAAGCTGAGCATCTCCGTGCCGGCCACGACGCAGATCAACGCGAGCACCGTCAGTGCTGAGGCGCTGATCAACGGGGTGCGGGCGACGGTCAAGGCCAACACTGTGTCTGGCTCGCTGACCCTGGACGACATCATCGGCGACGTTAACGCCAACACCGTCAGCGGCGAGATCGAGTGCCACGCCCTCGAGGGTGACTTCAAGGGCAACTCGATCTCAGGTGCACTCACCGTGCAGGCCAGCCGTCTGCGCCAGATCGACCTCAACACCGTCAGCGGGGACATCACCCTCGATCTGACGGACGGCCGGGCGCGGATCCAGTCCAACTCCGTCTCAGGCGATGTCACCGTCCGTATCCCCCAGGGTGGTGGCTACGACGTGGCCGCCCACACTGCCTCGGGCCACGTCGTCATCGACGGTCAGTCCATACGGGGCGTCGGACCGCTCCAGGGCGGCGGGCAACTCACAGACGGCGACAAAGCCCTTGTCATCAAAGCGAACTCGTTGTCCGGCAACGTCGTCGTCCTGCGCGCTACCGGTGCCCAGAACACCGCGCCCAACGTGCAGGACGCCGCACCCGGCATCCAGGACACTGTGCCCAACGTGCAGGACGCCGCACCCGGCATCCAGGACACTGTGCCCGACACCAAGAACGCCGGCTGACGATGGCCGTCTTCGCCCATGGCCAGATGCGCCTCTACTTGCTCGCACTGCTGAACAAGGGGCCCCGCCATGGCTACGAGATCATCCAGTCGCTCGAGGAGCGGTTCAACGGGCTCTACTCCCCCAGCGCCGGGACCGTCTACCCACGACTGGCGAAGCTGGAGGAGGAGGGTCTGGTTGGGCGCACCGAGGACGGCCGCAAGGTGACCTATCGGATCACCGATGCCGGCCGAAGTGAAGTCGCCGCAAGGGAGTTCGACCTCGCCGACCTCCAGCAGGACCTCGATCACTCAGTGCGAGAGCTCGCCCAGGAGGTGCGCCAGCGGGTTCACGGCAGCACCGCGAATCTTCGCGAGGAGCTCAAGGCTGCGGCCAAGGAGGCGCGCGCGACAGCGACACCGGCGGGGCGGTCATACGAACAGCAGTGGCCTCATACAGCCGGCGATCGAAGTGGGTCAACCACGGCGCGGGACATCGAGGCCGCGATCAACGCCTTCCGGTACGAGGCTCGCGATGCGGCACGGCGGATCAGTGCTGATGACGGGGCCCGCCAGGAGGTGATGGACATCCTCGCCGACGCGGCACGAAGGATTCGAAATGTTCTCAACCACCCTTAGGCGCCACCGAGGTCGGCGACGTCAGAGGGTGAAGACGACCTTGCCGAAGACGTTCCCAGAGGCCATCTTCTCGAAACCCTGACGTGCGTCGACCAGGGCAAGCGTCGAGTCGATGACCGGCGAAATCCGTTGGTTGGCAACGAAGCTCGCCAAGCGCTCCAGCTCGGTCCGAGTCCCCATCGTTGACCCGACAACGCGAAGCTGCTTGAAGAAGATCTTGGTCAGCTCGGCTTTTGCCGGAGCGTCGCCAGACGTGGCACCTGAGATGACGACGGTGCCCCCTGGCTTGAGCGAGTTGATCGAGTGCGACCAGGTCGCCGCACCGACGGTCTCGAGCACGGCATCGACCCGTTCCGGCAGGCGCTCACCGGACGAAAACGCTTTGTCAGCACCGATTTCGAGGGCTCTGGCTCTCTTGCCCTCGTCGCGCGAGGTCGTCCAGACCCGGTAGCCCGCCGCCGAGCCCAGCTGGATCAAGGCCGTAGACACACCACCGCCGGCACCCTGCACCAGAACCGTCGCCCCGGGTGTGATTCCGGCGTTGACGAACAACATCCGGTATGCGGTCAGCCACGCGGTAGACAGACAGGCCGCCTGCTCGAAAGACAGACCGGCGGGCTTGGGGACCAGGTTGCGCGAAGGAACTACGACGTACTCGGCCAGTGTCCCGTCATGCAGCTCGGAGAGCAGGGTGCGTGCAGGGTCGAGGGTTTCGTCGCCGGTCCAGCCATCGGAGGGGACCACGGCATGGATGATGACCTCGTTGCCCGCCTCGTCGACCCCTGCACCGTCACAGCCCAGGATCATCGGCAGCCGGTCAGCGGGCAGACCCACACCCTGCAAGGACCAGACGTCGTGGTGGTTCAGGCCTGCGGCCAGCAACTTCACCACGGACCACCCAGGCCGGGCGACAGGCTCAGGACGCTGGCCGATCACCAACCCTGACAGCGGATCAGCGGACGACTGACTGACGGCGTAGGCGGCAAGCAT
>JAYSQH010000029.1:0-1900 GCA_043721655.1 Phycicoccus sp.
CGTTTCGTCGACGCCTCGACCGCGGCTGTGGACTATGTCTACGGAGGTGAGGGGCTGCTCATGGCTCCCGCGTATGCCGTAGCCCCTCTCCTCGCGCGAAATGGTCTGTCCTTGCAGGACTTTGACTACTACGAGTTCCACGAGGCCTTCGCCTCCACGGTCCTCGCGACGTTGGCGGCATGGGAGAGCGAGAAGTTCTGCAGCGAGCGGCTCGGCCTGGACGGCCCGCTGGGCTCAATCGACCGGAGCAAGCTGAACGTCAACGGCTCCTCGCTGGCGGCCGGCCACCCGTTCGCTGCCACCGGGGCACGCATCGTCGCGACTCTGGCCAAGCTGTTGTCCCAGAAGGGATCTGGCAGGGGCCTGATCTCCATCTGCGCGGCCGGCGGCCAGGGTGTGGTGGCCATCCTTGAGGCCGCGCCCGCGGCCAGAGCCTGATCGGCGACCGAGCATGGCCGACCCGAGGACCATCACGCTGGACACCCCTCCCAATGCCACCGTCGCCTTTGCGCGCGCCGCGGCCACGTCCATCGGCCGCGGCGGCCCGCTCGAGGATATTCAGGTGCGTCGCCCGAGGGCGGGGGTCCCCCTGCCCGAGCTGGCGGCCTACGACAAGACCTGCGGCTTCGCGCTGCGGGACGCGTTGCCGGCGACCTACCTGCACGTTCTTGTCTTCCCGCTTCAGGTGGCCCTGATGGCCGACCGGAGGTTCCCGCTGGGTATGCCCGGCCTCGTCCACGTTCGCAACCGGATAGTGCAGCACCGGCCGGTCGACGCCTCCGAGCTGCTCAGCCTGCGCGCGAGCGCCCGGGCGCTGCGTCCTCACGCGCTGGGCGCACAGGTCGAGCTCGTGAGCGCGGTGCGGGTCGGCGACGAGCTTGTCTGGGAGGGCTTCAGCACCTACCTCTCGCGGGGTGCCTCGACGCCGGGAGAGATCGAGACGGAGCCGCCGGTCGACGTGGAGATCGGTCCCGACGCCCCTCCGAATGCGGTCTGGGACGTTTCCGGGGACATGGGGCGGCGCTACGCGTCGGTCAGCGGCGACGTCGACCCGATGCATCTGAGCTCGCTCGCCGCCAAAGCCATGGGCTTCCCTCGCGCCCTGGTGCAGGGCATGTGGACCAAGGCTCACGCTCTGGCGGTCATCGAGCCCCGACTCCCCGAGTCGTATGCCGTGGACGTCACCTTCGGCGAGCCGCTGTTGCTTCCGTCCGTGGCCAATTTCTTTGTGGCACAACAGGATCAGGGCTGGGACTTCGCCGTCCGACCGGCAGAGGGAACCGGCCATCATCTACACGGCAACGTCCGCGAGATCTGACAGAACTCTCGATAAGTTCCAGGGGTGCCGCGTGGGTTTGCGTGCTAGCCTGATAGGTGGTTGCAGTTACAGTTCCTCGCAGATCGAAGAAGTGCCCGCTAACCGGCGGGTTTTTTTCATTACAGCGGGCATGTCCCGCCAGTTGTGGGGGTAGTGCGGCGGCCTGGAGCCCACGAAGTGTGGACTCCATTGGATATCAAAGAAAGAGTTATTCCCCATGGCACAAGGCACAGTTAAATGGTTCAACGCTGAAAAGGGCTTCGGCTTCATTTCGCAGGATGGCGGCGGACCTGACGTGTTCGTTCACTACTCCGCGATCGAGACGAGCGGCTACCGTTCGCTCGAAGAGGCACAGCGCGTGGAGTTCGAGGTCACCCAGGGTCCCAAGGGTCCCCAGGCCGAGAAGGTTCAGGCTCTCTGATTTGAGAAGCTCTCTCGTCTCACTGCAGTAACTGCGACGTACAAGTCGTCTTCGCACACAGCCCCCAGGCTTCGGACTGGGGGCTGCGTGCGTGCGTCGATGCCTTTCCCACCGGACACCGCGGCGGCACCGTTCTGGCGCCCGAACGGCCCGGAACGGTG
>JAYSQH010000030.1:0-3461 GCA_043721655.1 Phycicoccus sp.
CGGAAGCGATCGCACACGGCATCGCCTACGTAAGCGAGGACCGAAAAGCACTGGGGCTCAACCTGATCGACGACATCAAGCGGTCCATCGTTTCCGCAAAGCTGTCGAAGATCTCCGTGGGGCAAGTGGTCAACAAGGTCAAGGAGTACGAGGCGAGTGAGGCCTACCGGAAGAGCCTGCGGATCAAGACGCCGAGCGTCGACGCGGGTGTGCGCAAGCTCTCTGGGGGCAACCAGCAGAAAGTCGTCCTCGCCAAGTGGATGTTCTCCGACCCGGACCTGCTCATCCTGGATGAACCGACCCGGGGGATCGACGTCGGCGCCAAGTACGAGATCTACGGAATCATCCAGGCCCTGGCTGCACAGGGCAAGGGCGTGATCATGATCTCGTCCGAGCTGCCCGAGCTGCTGGGCATCACGGACCGGATCTACACGATCTTCGAGGGCGCCATCACCGACTGCATCCCAACCGACCAAGCCGACCCGGAGTCACTCATGAAGAGCATGACCTCTGCGAAGAAGAAGGTTCAGAGCAAATGAGCGAAGAGACGGGCAGGGCCAAGGGTGGCTTCAAGGACCTCAAGAAGATCTTCGGTGGCGGACAGTCCGATCTCCGTCAGTTCGGAATCCTCTTCAGCCTCATCGCCATCATCGCGCTGTTCCAGTACCTGACCAACGGGCTCACGCTCTCCTCCGGGAACCTCATCAACCTGGTCAGCCAGTACTCATACATCCTGATCCTGGCGATCGGGATGGTGATGGTGATCATCGCGGGGCATATCGACCTCTCGGTCGGTTCCGTGGCGGCCTTCGCCGGCATCGTGGTCGCGACGTCGATGGACTCGTGGCACTTCCCATGGCCCCTGGCTATCCTGTTCGGTCTGGTCGTCGGCGTGCTGATTGGGGCCTGGCAGGGCTGGTGGGTCGCCTACGTGGGTGTTCCGGCCTTCATCGTGACCCTCGCCGGCATGCTGATCTTCCGAGGCGGCAACCAGGTCATCGGCAACGCCAACACGGTGCCCGTGCCGGCAGGATTCACCACGATCGGCGCCGGTTACCTGCCCGAGGTCGGCCCGAGCACGGGTTACAACAACCTCACCCTGCTGCTCGGCCTGGTCATCGCGGTGGCGGTCGCCGTCAAGGAGTGGCGTGCCCGCCGGGTGCAGCAACACATGGGCTCGGCGCGCGCGCCTCTGTGGGTAAGCGTGCTGAAGGTTGTCCTCCAGGACGCCGTCGTGATCTACGCGACGATGGCATTCGCAGGCGGACGGACGGGCACGAGCTTCCCCGTATCGGGCATCATCCTGGGCGTTCTCGTGCTCTTCTACTCGTTCGTGACCCGGAACACCATCTTCGGGCGCCACATCTACGCAGTCGGTGGGAACCGGCTCGCTGCGGAGCTCTCCGGGGTCAACTCCCGGCGAGTCAACTTCCTGGTGATCATGAACATGTCGATTCTCGCCTCGCTCGCCGGGATGATCTTCGTGGCCCGCTCGGTGGCGTCCGGTCCGCAGGACGGCACCGGCTGGGAGCTGGACGCGATCGCGGCCGTGTTCATCGGCGGGGCAGCGGTTTCTGGCGGTATCGGCACGGTGACCGGCTCCATCATCGGTGGCCTGGTCATGGGGGTCCTGAACAACGGCCTCCAGCTGCTGGGCGTCGGGTCCGACCGGGTGCAGATCATCAAGGGCCTGGTCCTGCTCGTCGCCGTCGGCGTCGATGTCTGGAACAAGAGCCAGGGGCGCCCGTCCATCACTGGCTTCCTTATGCGCGGCCGCGATGCGGCGGCCCGCTCCTCCGGGGAGACGACGACTTCACCCGCATCACAATCCAGCGATATCTCGCTCAACCAAGAGAAAGTGATTTGAACATGCGCAAACACGTCATCACGACGGCAGCGATCGCTGCCATCGCCCTGCTGGCAGTCTCGGGATGCTCGAGCCGCACGACCGACGCAGGTGGAACCGGCACTGCAGCCGGTTTCGCCAAGGACGCCGTTATCGGTGTTGCCCTCCCCTCGAAGACCTCCGAGAACTGGGTTCTCGCCGGTGGTCTCTTCACAGATGGTCTCAAGGCGGCCGGTTTCAAGGGCGACGTGCAGTACGCAGGCGCCTCCACCATCGTCAAGGACCAGCAGGACCAGATCTCGGCCATGATCACCAAGGGCGCGAAGGTCATCATCATCGGTGCCGCCGACGGTGGCCAGCTCGGCACCCAGGTCAAGGCGGCCCATGACGCGGGCGCCATCGTGATCGCCTACGATCGTCTCATCCTGAACAGCCCGAACGTCGACTACTACGTCGCCTACGACAACTTCAAGGTCGGCCAGCTCCAGGGTCAGGCGCTGCTGGACGGGCTGAAGGCCAAGAAGGCCGCAGGCCCATACAACATTGAGCTGTTCTCGGGTTCCTCGGATGACGCCAACTCCAAGGTGTTCTTCGACGGCGCGATGAAGGTCCTGCAACCGAAGATCGATGACGGCACCCTTGTCGTCGCCTCCAAGCAGACCGACATCAAGCAGACCGCGACCGCCGGCTGGAAGGCGGAGAACGCCCAGAGCCGCATGGACGCGCTCCTTACCAGCACCTACGGCTCGAAGACGATCGATGGCGTGCTGTCCCCGAACGACACCTTGGCACGAGCGATCATCACGTCGGTGAAGGCTGCCGGCAAGCCCATCCCGGTCGTGACCGGTCAGGACTCCGAGGCCGAGTCGGTCAAGTCGATCATGGCCGGCGAGCAGTACTCCACGATCAATAAGGACACCCGCCTGCTCGTCGCTCAGGCCATCAAGATGGCCCAAGACCTCCAGGCAGGCAAGAAGGTCCCGGTCAACGACACCACGTCGTACAACAACGGCGTGAAGGTCGTTCCCGCGTTCCTGCTCCCCCCGGTCATCGTGACCAAGGCGAACGCTGTTGAGGCCTACGCGAACGACCCGAAGCTCGCGCCTTTGACCAAGTAGGACCAAGTAGTCGCACGTTCGCACGCTGAAGGGGTCGGCCACCACGTATGTGTGGGCCGGCCCCTTCCGAATGCGTGCCCCTCCCTGGGGGCAGGGAATGTCCCGCGCGGCCGTCGTTGTTGACGCAGGTGACCCGCCCCCGATCGCCTAGCAAGGAGCGACGTGTTCCTGACTGCTCAGCTGGCTCCGGTCTCTCGAGCCCCCCAGATTCGCCTCGGTGCCGGAAGTATGGCGGCCCTCCCGGCGTTAGGCTGGTCATTGATGACCTCTGACCAGCAACCCTCCCCAGGCGTGCGGAACGCCCCCCACCCGCAATACCAGCCGATGGGCGTCGAGCCGATCATTGTCGAGCCGATTGTCGTGGAGCCGATCCTTGACGAGGCGGTCGTTGACGTGAACACCGAGTCGCCTACTGAGCGGATCGCACGTTTCGAGGCTGAGGCGATGCCTTTCCTGGACCAGCTCTACAGCGCGGCGCTCCGGACGACGCGCAACCC
>JAYSQH010000031.1:0-5112 GCA_043721655.1 Phycicoccus sp.
CATCCTTTCCGGTGGCGTCGACTCCAGCGCGCTCTACCCGCCCAAACGCTTCTTCGGTGCTGCCCGCAACATCGAGAACGGCGGCTCGCTGACCATCCTGGCCACGGCACTGGTGGACACGGGTTCCAAGATGGACGAGGTGATCTTCGAGGAGTTCAAGGGCACCGGCAACATGGAGCTGCGCCTGTCGCGTCATCTTGCCGAGCGTCGCATCTTCCCGGCCATCGACCTCAATCCCTCGGGGACGCGTCGCGAAGAGATCCTGATGGCCAACGAGGAGCTCAAGATCGTCTGGAAGCTGCGCCGGGTGATCTCTGCACTCGACCAGCAGCAGGGCATCGAGCTGCTGATCGACCGGCTCAAGAAGTCCAAGAGCAATGTCGAGTTCCTGATGCAGGTTCAGAAGACGTCGTCGATCCAGATGGACGAGGACGACTGATTCTGGCGCGGATACCACCTGGCTGTCACCATCTCCCGAAGCCCGTTCGGAACACTTCCGGACGGGCTTCGCCACGTCCCTGTGGAACAGACTCTCTTCACGTAGAATCACCGGCATCAGGCGTGATGGTGTCAAGGGGGCGTTCTCAGCGTGACCGACCAGACCAAGGCCCGCATCATCGTCGCGGACGACGACCCAGACATCCTGGACCTCGTCGTCTTCAAGCTGACCCAGGCCGGGTACGCGGTCACCGGCGTCAAGGACGGCGTCGCGGCTCTCGCGGCGATAGAGAGCGATCCTCCGACGTTGGCAATCCTTGACGTCATGATGCCTGGGCTGTCGGGCGTCGACGTGCTGCGCAAGGTGCGCGCCAACAGCGCCACCAAGGACCTTGACGTCATCTTGCTCACTGCACGCTCGCGCGACGCCGACGTGGACGCAGGGTTCGCGACCGGCGCCAGCGACTACGTGGTTAAACCGTTCAGCCCGCGCGAGCTGTTGCATCGTGTCAACGCGCTTGTCGCCCGGCGCACGGGGTGATTGTCAGCCAGGTCCTCCACATTGCTCTTGCCCTCGTCGGCCTGTCGTGTGCTTCGGCGGCCCTCGTAATCTTCACCGCCAAATTCCATCGAGGTCATGCAGATGTCCGGTCCGGGGAGATTCTTGCGCCCTATCGACCCGCCCTGATCGAGATGGCTTCTGGTGAGGACGAGGACGGTCAGGCACGAGCCGTGTTGTACGCCGTCCCACCGCGCACCTGGGAACGCCTCCGTCCCAGCGTTGTCGCCTTCCTGATCAGGGTTCGAGGCACTCCCGCGGATGAGCTGGGTGACCTCTTGCGCGCGCATGGTGAGATCGCCCGTGCCACCCGAATGTTGACGTCGCGGTCAGCAAAACGACGTGCCCGCGCGGCGTACCTGCTCGGCCTGGTCCGTGATCCGGAGAGCGCGGCCTTCCTGCTGCCGCTCCTGGGCGACCATGACGCGGATGTCCGGCTGGTGGCAGCCCGGGCCCTTGGTGCCATCAGGGAACCTTCAGCTGCGGGCGGCGTCCTGCACGCACTGCGCACCCAGCACGGACACATCGGCCTTCCGGCCTGGGTGGCAGCCGAGGCGTTGTTGGCCATGGGGGTCGGGATCGCACCGGTGCTGCGGATCGGGTTGGACTCCGAGGATGCGGCGGTACGCAACGTCTGTGCGTTGGTCGCCGGCCATGGCACAATCACCTCCGCGGCTCCGCAGCTACGGACCCTGCTGGACGCCGACAGCGACGCCGACGTCAGGGCGAGCGCCGCGGTGGCGCTCGGGCGGATTGGAGGCGCCGATGACGTGGATACCCTTGCCCGGCATACCGACGTATTGGAGACGACCCTGTTGAGGCGCGCCTGTGCCACTGCGCTGGGGGACCTGGGGGACGGCGAGGGCCTCGACATCCTTGCCGGGCTTCTCGGCGATGAAGACCGCCGACTCGCGCAGCTGGCCGCCGACGCCTTGGTCCGGATCGGCTCCCTGGGCATCGCCAGACTCGAAGACGCCGCAGCCGGGCGGGGCCCCAGCGCGCGGGTCGCCGTCGGTGCCCTCGACATCGCGGGCTTGCGAGGGCAGCTGGCGCTAGGCGCAGGTGGGTTCCGATGACCTGGCCGGATCTCCTCGAGGGCGCGCGCCACGTCGTCTCCGCGATCATGGACATCGTCGCCACCCCGGTGCTCATCTACTTTCTGGCAATCAACACCTCGCTGCTGCTCCTGATCGCCTTGGCCGGGTGGGAGTTCCTGCACCAGAGCCGTCGCAAGGTCTTCGCCGGACGTGACGAAGCCATGTCCAGTCGGCTGGCTCAAGGGGTTTCGGTCGTCCTTCCCTCCTACAACGAGGCGGCGGTGATCGTCACCTCGGTGCAGGCCATGCTGTCGCTGCGTTATCCACGCCACGAGGTGATCGTCGTGGACGACGGAAGCACCGACGCGATGTTCGAGCAGCTTCGACGGGCCTTCGACCTTGTGCCCGTCCGTCGTGAGGTCCCATCCGACCTGCCGACTCGGGGCGCCGTCATCGACGTCCATGTCCCCGCGGACGGACGGACGCGCCTGGTGGTGGTGCGCAAGGAGAACTCAGGAAAGTCAGATGCCATCAATGTCGGCATCAACGCCGCCGTCGAACCTTTGCTGGTGTTCGTCGACGCCGACTCGATCCTCGATCCAGACGCGCTGATCGGGGTCAGCAAACCGTTTGCCGACGACCCGACGCACGTGGTCGCGACCGGCGGCGTGATCCGGGCAGCCAATGGCTGCAAAGTCGTCGACGGGCGCATCGTCGAGGTCCATCTGGCCAAGCCGTGGATCGTCAGGATCCAGGTGGTCGAGTACCTGCGTGCCTTCCTGCTCGGACGCACCGGGTGGTCAAGACTGGGCGCGCTCATCCTGATCAGCGGAGCCTTCGGCATGTTCCGGCGCGACGTCCTGGTCGAGATCGGCGGCCTCAACCCGGACAGCATCGGCGAAGACTTCGAGCTGGTCCTGAGGATCCACCAGCACATGATCGAGAACCACCGGGACTATCGCGTCCAGTTCGTGGCGGAGCCGGTCTCCTGGACGGAGGTGCCCGTGACCGCCAAGGTGCTCCGCAGCCAGCGCCAGAGGTGGCACCGCGGGTTGTGGGAGACCTTGTGGAAGTACCGCGGCATGCTGTTCAACCCTCGCTACGGCAAGGTCGGGCTAGTGGCGATCCCGCACTACTGGGCCTTCGAGCTGATCGCACCGTTGCTCGAGCTCATGGGGCTCGTCCTGGTCGTCATCGGCCTGGCGCTCGGAGTGGTCAGCGCGGATTATGCCGTGATGTTCATGGCGGTGGCCTATGGTTACGCGATCCTGGTGACCCTGGTCGCCATGGCTGTCGAGGAGCTCACCTTTCACAAGTACCTCCGCTGGCGTGACCTGGGGGCGATCTTGGTGGCAGCGGTCCTGGAGAACGTCGGCTACCGCCAGGCAACAGCCTGGTGGCGACTGGAAGGCTGGATGGCGAGCCTGCTTGGCAGGAAACAGGTTTGGGGGACCATGACTCGTCAGGGCTTCGACGACGAGCCTGTCGAGGTGGGTCCGATGAACGCCGATGACTGACCTTCGCCGGCGCCCAGTTGGGGGACAGCCGATCGCGGTCCGTCTGCGCCATTTCGTCCTCTTTCTCTGGGGGCTCCTCCTCGTGGTGTGTCTCACCGCCGTCGGGGCGCTGCAGGTCCAGGCCACCCAGGTCAACCGCCTGACCCTGTTCATCGGCCCGGCCTATGACGCCAACGTCGCGGTCCTGCAAGCCATGACCGATGCCGATGCGGGCCTGCTCAGGTATCAGGCAACTCAAGACTCAGCGCTCTTGGCGCCGTTCCGCTCCGAGCGGGCTCGCACGATGAGCGCGCTCGGCAATGTGGAGACCAAACTTCTCGGTGGAGAGGACGCCGGCGCTGCCAAGGGCCTTGAGAGGCGTCAGCGCGCCGCGGTCGAACTCTGGTGGGCCGATGCTCTGAGCACAGAGCAAGCGAAGACTCGAGCCGACAGCACATTCGTCTCGCACGGTGTCTCCCTGTTCGACAGCTTCCTTCGGGTGAATGCCACGCTGGGCCGGTACCTTGAGGCCGAACGTGCCCAGACCCGCGTCGCGGCGCGGACGACGGCAGCGGCAGGAACGCTGGCAAGCATCCTGGCAACTCTTGTGGCGCTGATGGTGGCCTTCGTTCTGGGACGCCGGGTCGCGCGCTCCATCAGCCTGCCGATGACCGAGCTGCGTGACACGGTGGTCCGCCAGCGCAGGGGCGAGCTTGGTGCCAAGGCGCGCGAGGACCTGGGCTCGCTGGAGCTCCGGTCCCTTGCCGTGGACTTCAACGCCCTTACGGAACAGAACGTGGCCCTACAGGCGATCCAGGCTCGCGATCTGAGGATGAACCAGCTCACCTTCGAGATCGCGAGTACCATCCGCGCGACACCAGGGCGCCAGGAGGCCCTGAACGCCGTCTGTGTCGCGTTGGGCCTGGGGCTTGGCGTCGACCGGGTCATGGTCAACACCGTCGATGCCAACAAAAACATGCAGCTCGGCGCCCAGTGGCACCTGCCGGACCTGCAATCGCTGGGGGATATCCCTGACGACATGGTCTCGCACGTCGGAGAGCTCGCCGAGGAGCTGTGGCTGACTTCGGAGCGACTGACCCTGGACGATCTGCTTGCGCCAGATGTGAGATCCCAGAAGCTCGCCGAGGCCTTCCACCGCGTGACCGGAGCACGCGGGCTCATGCTTCTCCCCATCGGGCTCGGTGACCGGGTCATGGGGATGATCTACGTCCTGACAGTCCATCAGCCCCGGCCTTGGACCCACTCCGAGGCCATTTCCGTTCAGCAGGTTGCTGGGTTCGTGGCGCGGGCCATCGTGGAGGACGACCTCCGGGCCCGCCAGAGCGAGTACGTCGAAAGGCTCGTTGGGCTTGACCGCCAGAAGACCGACTTCCTGGCGACCGTGAGCCATGAGCTGCGTACCCCACTGACGTCGATCAGCGGCTATCTGGAGCTGCTCCAGGACGGAGACGCGGGCGAGCTCACGATGGAGCAGCGGCGGATGCTCGAGGTGGTCGATCGCAATACGAGTCGCCTTCGTGGCCTGATCGAGGACCTCCTGGTGCTCAACCGGATCGAAAGC
>JAYSQH010000032.1:0-2256 GCA_043721655.1 Phycicoccus sp.
TCTCAGAAGCTTGATGTCGATCACGCGTCGAGCCTATCGGCGGGGCAGGCCAGCACTCGAACCCATTACCGACACCGCCGAACTCGCTCGCGGCCCACCATCGTCAGCCTTCTGCCGCCGACCACCTCGGTATGCCGCGTGCCCGCCTCAGCCGCGGACGTCGTGCAGGTGGTGGGTCACGTCGTGCAGGAAGTACTGGCCGAGGGTCTCGACCGTGAAGACAGCACCGTTGCTGCGACGGCCGGTGCGCTGCCAGTCGTTCGCGCCGACCTCGTCGAACGCTGCTGCAGCCGCCTTCGCCGCGGCCAGGAGCTCGACGCCGACTACGGCAGGGTTCTGGACCCCATAGCCTTCCGCGACCGCCGTGGCATCCTGGTCCCAGTTCCCGAATGTCGGATCGGACTGCAGGCGCATGAGGTTCACGCGCGACTCGAACACCCGGCATACGTCCCGGACATGGCAGCCGTACTCCAGTGGTGACCACACCTGCGGTGCCGGCCGCGCCCTGACGTCGTCCCGTTCAAAGACCGCCAACCAGCGAGTGGCGTCGGCTCGCAGCCTCGACGCCACCTCCCGGCCAGGAACCGCCCTGGCATCGAAACCACAGTCGGGGCAGGGCTTCTGCAGGACCCAGGTCCAGTCCTTGTCATCGGGCACGAGGTCGTTTGGAGAAGTCATGGCGACATCCTTGCGCAGTTCGATGTGCTGCGAGCGAAAGTTGGCGACGCTGATTTCCGGTAACGTCGCCTCGTGCTCAAAGACCACACCGGATGGATCGCGGTCGCCGCTCTCGCGGCGATCGTCATCGCCCTGCTCACCTGGCTGGTCGCCGCCACCTCAGGTGACAAGGTCGCCCAGGCGGCGGCCAACGTTCGTGGCTTCGGCCGTCGACGACCCCATCGTGAGCACTTCCGCCCGGAGGGTTCGACGAAGTCCGCCGAGGCGCCCAAGCGGGTCGCCGCCATCATCGTCAACCCGACCAAGTTCGACGACCTCGTGGCTGTGCGGGCGCAGGTCACGGAGGGCTGTCTGGCCGCCGGCTGGGAGCAGCCACTGTGGGTCGAGACGACATCCCTGGACCCCGGGACGGGGCAGACCCGCCAGGCCGTCATGGACGGCGCGATGCTGGTCTGCCCACTCGGCGGGGACGGGACCATCCGCGCGGTCGCGGCAGCGTTGATCGGGACCGAGACACCCATGGGTCTGCTGCCCGGCGGCACCGCCAACCTGCTTGCCCGTAACCTCAACCTTCCGGTGGACTCGCTCGACGCCGCACTCAAGGTGGCGCTGACCGGTCAGAACAAGCGGATCGACGTCGGCCGGCTCACGGTGGACCCGTCCGGAGAGCACGAAAGCCCGGAGGAACACATCTTCCTGGTCATGGCCGGCCTCGGTTTCGACGCCGCGATCATGGCTGACGCGCCGGAACGCCTGAAGAAGACGGTGGGGCCGATGGCCTACACGATCTCGGGGGCCAAGAACCTCCGTGGACCACAGTTCAAGGTCAGGATGAAGCTTGACGGCGAGCCGGAGTTCACCCGTCGTGCGCGCACCGTCGTCATCGGCAACTGCGGCAAGATCACCGGAGGGCTCGTGCTCATGCCTCAGGCCGAGGTCGACGACGGCTGGCTCGACGCAGTCATTCTCTCGCCGGTTGGCGTGGTCGGCTGGGTTGCCGTTGCGGGGCGCGTCCTCTCCCAGAAGCGCAAGGGCCATCAACGGGTGGACCACCACCGCCTGAAGTCGGTGACCATCCGCACCGACCGCCCCGAAAGGGTCCAGATCGACGGCGACAGCATCGGCCAGGCCCTGGCCCTGTCTGCCACCGTCGATCCCCTCGCGTTGATCGTCCGTGTTGGCTGACCGGATGTCCGCCGCGTACCGGTTCGACAACGAGTGGCACCTCACCGCACCCCTCGAGCGGGTCTATGCCGCGCTGGCCGATGTCGAGCGCTACCAGCGCTGGTGGCCCCAGGTCCGTGAGATCCAGCGCCTCGATGCCGCCACCGGCCGGGTACGCGTCCGGAGCCTGTTGCCATACACCCTCGACCTGGTTCTGGCACGCAACGTCGAGGACGAAGATCAAGGGATCCTGCGGGTGGACCTCACCGGCGACCTACGGGGATGGTGCGCCTGGCACCTCACCCCTGAAGGCACCGGCACCAGGGCCCTGTTCAGCCAGGAGGTGGAGGTCGAGGCGCCGCTGCTTCAGAGCGTGCCGTTCGCCGTCCGGCCGCTGCTGCGCGGCAACCATGC
>JAYSQH010000033.1:0-4384 GCA_043721655.1 Phycicoccus sp.
TGGATACACTTCCGAGCCTGTTGGCGGGTTTGACCGCTGGCCAGGCGGTCTCAAGGGTTGAATCTGCCCGAAAGGGAGACACATCGCGTGCACCATGTCGTCAGTGACGTCCACGGGCACGTCGAGCACCTCGTCCGGGCACTTCAGCAGTCGCGACTGCTCGACTCCACCCGTGCTTGGAGTGGCGACCAGGCCCGTCTCACCGTCCTCGGGGACTTCTTCGACCGTGGTCCGGACGGCATTGGGGTCGTCGACCTGATCCGCCGGGTGCAGGACGAAGCGGGCAGTGCCGGCGGGCGCGTCGATGCCCTGCTGGGTAACCACGAGATCCTTGCTCTGGGCATGCACCGTTTTGGTGACCGGCTCGTCCGGTCGCCCTTTGGGGGCGGACGTAGCTTCGCCCGAAGCTGGGTCCTCAATGGCGGCCAGGCCAGTGATCAGGAACGCCTCACTGACGGGCACATTGCGTGGCTCAGCGGGCTGGACGCCATCGCTGTCACGGGCCCCAACCTGCTGCTGCACTCCGACACCACCGAGTATCTCCGGTGGGGCGACAGCGTCGGGCAGATCAACGACGCGGTGCGCGACGTGCTCTCCGGTGATGACCTCGAACGGTGGTGGGCGTGCTGGGCCATGCTGACCAGCCGGTTTTCGTTTGCTGAACCCGATGGTGAGCAGGCCGCCGTCAGGCTCCTCGACCAGCTCGGCGGCGAGCGCATCGTCCACGGCCACAGCATCATCGCCACCCTCTCGGGACAGGACTCCGCAGAGGTCAACGGTCCGCTGTCATATGCGGGTGGTCGGGTTCTCGCCATCGACGGCGGCATCTACGCCGGAGGGCCCTGTCTGGTCGTCCGCCTCGACGATGACCGCGTCACCACGCTATGACGTGACCCTGCTACCCGCCTGACCTGCCATATGTCTGACCAGCCACCCGCCTGACCAGGAACCCCTGTTACCGGCCTGACAGCATGGGGACGTGCGCGTCCTCATTGCCCCCGACTGTTTCTCCGGCACCCTCAGCGCGGCCCAGGCCGCCGAGGCGATCGCCGACGGCTGGCGACGGACGGCGCCCGATGACGATCTCACCCTGTTGCCGCTGAGCGATGGCGGGCCCGGGTTCTTCGACGTCCTGTCCAGGGCCCTTGTCGGTGAGACCGTGTCCGTCACCGTGGCAGATCCGCTCGGGCGTCCGGTTCCAGCCGCCATCCTGATGGTCGACGTGGGTGCCACGAGGACGGCATACATCGAGTCTGCTCAGGCCTGCGGTCTGCACCTGCTCTCGGAGGACGAGCGCAACCCCATGGTGACCAGCACGTACGGGGTGGGACAGCTCATCGACGCAGCCGTCGGCGAGGGCGCGACGCGGGTCGTGGTCGGGCTTGGTGGCAGCGGGACCAACGACGGGGGAGCCGGCATGCTCGCCGCGCTCGGCGCAGGCGATCCAACGGCGCTGGCCGCGGGGGGTGCCGCGCTCAGCCGGCTTGCGGTCGATGCGCTGGAAGGGCTCCCGCCGGTCCGCGAGCGGCTACGCTCCATCGAGCTCGTCCTGGCCACCGATGTCGACTCGCCCCTACTCGGGTTTCATGGCGCGAGTGCGGTGTTCGCGCCACAGAAGGGCGCCACGCCCGAGATGGCGCAGGAGCTCGAGTCGGCGTTGGGGCGCTTCACCGAGGTTGTTGGCACAGTGGTTCCCCACGGTCGGGACCTGCTCACAGGCACGGCGATTCGACCGGACCGCGAGCCGGGCGCGGGGGCCGCTGGAGGCTTGGGCTACGGCCTGCTGCTGCTGGGCGGTCATCGGGTCAGCGGGGCGCAGGTGGTACTGGAGGCCGTCGGCTTCGATGCCCTGGTCCTGGCCGCCGACCTGGTGATCACCGGCGAGGGCACCTTCGACTGGCAGAGTCTGCGCGGCAAGGTCGTCGCGGGCGTGGCCGAGGCCGCACTGGCCGGGGCGAGGCCGACCGTGGTCATCGCAGGACAGGCGCTGGTGGGGCGTCGTGACTCGATGGAACTGGGTATCAGCGGGACCTATGCCGTGGCGGAGAACCCGGGTCAGCTTGCAGCTGCCCTTGCCGACCCTGCGGGGACACTCAGCAAGAGGACCGAGAGAGTGGCGACCACATGGTCCACCCGTGGGACCTGACAACGTAGGCTTAGTTTCTCGGGAACACATCCCGGCGTCCGTGGGTTGGCAAAGGTGCACCGCCAGACCCACGATCAGCACCTGCTCAAGCAACGACTAGTTGAAGGACGCAACCCCATGAGTGTTCAGGACGACACCCAGGCCCGACTCGCGCAGGCAGTTGCCGAGGAGTCCGTGGCCGACAAGCCAGCACACGGCGTGCTGCTCTCTGACGTTGCCGCCGTCAAGGTCAAGAGCCTGCTCGAACAAGAGGGCCGCGACGACCTTCGCCTGCGAGTCGGTGTTCAGCCCGGTGGCTGCTCCGGCTTGGTCTACCAGCTGTACTTCGACGAGCGCACCCTCGACGGCGACCTTGTCGTTGACTTTGGCGGTGTCGAGGTCGTCATCGACCGGATGAGTGCCCCCTACCTAGACGGCGCGTCGATCGACTTCGCCGACACCATCGAGAAGCAGGGCTTCACCATCGACAACCCCAACGCCGGCAGCTCGTGCGCCTGCGGCGACTCCTTCAGCTGATCTGACGCGGGGGCTTACCCCCGCGAAGGTGGCTGAGCGCTGTCGATCGGCTGATCGCGCGCCCTGATGGCGGGCCCCCTACAAACCGCTCGCCGAAAGCCCTTAGATGTATGCCGCGAGGCCGTCGACCAACGCTGATGCGTTGTCGGGGACGTCGATCTCGCCGAAGCTCGAGGTGACCCACGGCCGGGGCGCCGGGACGTCAAGCTCGATGGCACGGCAGTCCTGAGCCAGCTCGGCCAGGCTGCCTTCGTCAAGGCCGTCGCGAGGACCGGGGAAATAGATCGAAGTCGTCATGAAAACACCGTAATTCCGTTGCGGGACCAGGGAAATAGATACCACTCGGTAACACTCGCCAGTAACAACAGCACCGTGACCGCGATCTGGACCGCACGCTGGCCTCCGAGCGCGGGACCGGCGCGAGGTAGGTTGCCTGCGTGCGTATCGCTATTACCGGATCCATTGCCACTGACCACCTGATGACCTACAGGGGCCGCTTCGCCGACTCCCTGGTGGTTGACCAGCTGGACAAGATCGCCCTGTCCTTCCTGGTCGAAGACCTCGAGATTCGTCGCGGGGGCGTTGCTGCCAACATCGCGTTCGGTATGGCCAACCTGGGACAGCAGCCGATCCTGGTGGGAGCTGCCGGCGAGGATTTCGGGGAGTACCGATCCTGGCTCGAGCGTCATGGGGTCGACTGCGACTCCGTGCGCATCTCCGAGACCCGCCACACGGCCCGTTTCGTGTGCACCACAGATGACCACATGGCGCAGATCGCCACCTTCTACGCTGGCGCCATGAGCGAGGCCCGCGAGATCGAGCTGGGCCCTGTTGCCACCCGGGTCGGAGGACTCGACCTGGTCGTCATCGGCTCGAACGACCCCCAGGCAATGCTTCGGCACACCCAGGAGTGCCGGACCCGCACGATCCCGTTCGCCGCCGACCCATCGCAGCAGCTCGCTTTCATGGACGGCGAGTCGATCCGCGAGCTGATCGACGGGGCTGCCTACCTGTTCACCAACGAGTACGAGGCGGCGCTGACCGAGCAGAAGACCGGTTGGAGCGCCGAGATGATTGCCGAGCGCGTCCAGACGCGGGTCATCACCAAGGGCAAGGACGGTGTGCGTATCACGACCCTCGGTGAACCGCCGATCGAGGTCGCGGTGGCCAATGAAGTGCGAAAGGCTGACCCGACCGGCGTGGGTGACGCCTTTCGTGCCGGCTTCCTGACCGGAATGGCGTGTGGTTTGGGTCACGAGCGTTCAGCGCAGATCGGCTCGATGCTGGCGACCTACGTCGTGGAAACCGTTGGCACGCAGGAGTACGAGCTGGGTCGCCGGCGGTTCCTCGAGCGCTTCACCGAGGGATACGGTCCAGAGGCCTGCGCCGAGATAGAGGCTCACATCACCTGCCCGCGCCCCTGACCGACTGATCTGATCCGGATGCCGATCGAGCCTCCGCCCTCACGTTGGCAGCTGGATGTTGACATGGCGACGCCGGATGACGACCTCGTCGGTGTCGGTGCGGATCTTGAGCCCGGCACTGTGCTCATGGCCTATCGCGCGGGGTTGTTCCCGATGGGGATTGGTGATGATGGCGGTCCGCCCACGGGGTGGTGGTCGCCAGACCCACGAGGCGTCCTGTTGCCCGGTGATCTCACGATTAGTGGTTCGCTCCGAAAGTCGTTGCGCCTGTTCGAAATTCGTGTCGACACTGCCTTCG
>JAYSQH010000034.1:0-4367 GCA_043721655.1 Phycicoccus sp.
GGCACGGCCTGGAGCCAGTGGCAGACACTGGACGTCATTGTTGACGGACCGGACTCGACCGAGGCGGCCGCAACAGACATCACGGGAACCGACCCTTACGTCGTCACTGGCGCCTCGAAGTACGAGGTACGTTCCCTGAGCACGGACGCAGCTGTACCCACTGCCGCAACAGTCAAGGTTGTCGATCCGGGCACCTCCAACGCTGACAACATCCAGCAAGCACCTGGAGCCGCAGCAGCGGCAACCGCCAAGCCTGCCATCTTCACACGGGCCGATTGGAGCGCCGACGAGACTCTGCGACGGGGCGCCCCGGCATACGGGAGCGTGCAGCTCGGTTTCATCCACCACACCGTCAACTCCAACGCGTACGCCGAAACCGAGGTGCCCTCGATCATTCGCGGCATCTACGCCTACCACGTGCGCACTCTGGGCTGGAACGACATCGGGTACAACTTCCTCATCGACCGCTTCGGCCAAACCTGGGAGGGGCGTTACGGCGGGATGGACAAGGCAGTCGTCGGCGCACAGACGCTGAGCTACAACTCGGTGTCCACCGGTGTCGCGGCCATCGGCAACTTTGACATCGCGCCGGTTCCCCAGGCGGTGACTGATGCATTCGAGCGGATCTTTGCGTGGAAGCTCTCCCTGGCCGGCATCCCCGCCACGGGCGCAAGCCCGTTGCTTGCGCCAGACGGCACGACGCCTCTCCAACGAGTCTCAGGTCACCGGGATGCCTTCGCAACCGCCTGCCCAGGCCGTTATCTGTACGCCAAGGTAGCCGAGATCCGCGACGGGGCAGCCGCCATCATGAGTGCGGCGTCCGTCACCCCCTACACGCGCCTTGCTGGCGCTGACCGGTATGCGACGGCGGTTGCCATATCCCAGTCCGCCTTCCAGCCGCCATCACCGTCATCGGGGTATCAGTTTGTGGTCGGGGCGGCATCGGGCGCTGACTTTCCGGATGCGCTTGCCGCCGGGCCAGTTGCCGCCGCATCCGGCGGTCCACTCCTTCTTGTGCCACAGGACGGAACGCTCCCGGCCACTGTCAGCACCGAACTCACCAGGCTGAACCCGTCAAGGGTTAATATCGCCGGTGGTGCCGCCGCGGTGAGCAGCCTCGACGCAAGCCAGCTCAAGGCGTTCGGCACCGGCACCGTGATCAGGATCTTTGGTCAGGACCGGTATCAGACGGCCGCACAGCTTGCCGGGCTCATCGGCGGCGTCGGCAAGACCGTCTTTATCGCGACCGGTGCCTCCTTCCCGGACGCGCTCGGCGGCTCGGCCGCCGCCGGAAGGCTGGGAGGTGCGCTCCTGCTCACCAACCGCACCGCGCTTCCGGCTGCCACCGTCTCAGCGCTCAAGTCCGGTCAGCCGGCCAAGGTGGTCATCCTGGGCGGTACCGCCGTCATTGATCCAGCGGTCCTCACTCAGGTCCAGGCCCTCCTGGTCCCCGGCGCCACGGTGGAGCGGTGGGCCGGCGCTGACCGCTATGCGACGGCCGCAGAGATTTCGCACAACACCTACCCACAGGGCGCCACCACGGCCTACCTCGCTTCCGGGGCGGACTACCCAGATGCCCTCGCCGGCGCCCCCGTCGCGGCCCTTGCCGGCGCGCCGCTACTTCTCACCCAAAAGGAATGCGCGCCAGCCTCGACCCTCGCAGAGCTGAAACGCCTTGGCGTCAGCAACCTTGTCGTGCTCGGTGGCACGGGTGCTGTCAGCGATGCTGCGGCGGGCCTGACTCCCTGTGCCGGCTGACGGCCAACTCTGAGCCGCTCACGCTAAAGGGGCGGCCAAGGTACGGCAGGGTGCCGGCCGCTTGGTGCCGGGAACCGGCGAGTGGTCAGCAGGTTCGCGATACGACGCCCGAGGGCCTCGATCTCTGCTGGAGACAAGAGCCCTTCGATGGCCCGCGACACCGGGCTCGACGGGCTGCCCAGCCAGCGGGCGAGTGATTCCAGCCTGGCCAGATCCGGGTCTGGCAGCGGCTCGCCCACCCAGCCCCAGAGCACGGTGCGCAGCTTGGGCTCCTCGTGGCAGCTGACGCCATGGTCGAAGCCCCACAGCGAGCCCGACCGGTCGAGCACCAGATGGGATCCCTTTCGATCGGCGTTGTTGATCACCACGTCGAATACCGCCGTCGCGGCGAGTTCCGGCCGGTCCGCGTGGGCCACGACGACGGCAGTGCCGTCGGTCAGCTGTGCCTCGAACACTGGCAGCCAACCCGGCTCAAGATCTGCAGGGGTCACCACGTCGACCAGGCTCTGGGTCCCATCGTCGATAGCGTCAACCCACAGTTGAACCGAACCTTCCCCTAGCGGTCCCTCTCTCAGAACCGTGGGGGGCACAAGGTTCCAGCCACCGACCGCCGACAGCACGAAAGCAGCGGCTTCACGTTGGGCGAGCGTGCCCGGGGGGAAGTCCCAGAGCGGGCGTTCCCCCTGGATGGGCTTGTAGATCACCTGCGTGCTGATGTCGCCCCACGTCAGCCGCCCGAGCAGGGCCAAGTTGCTCGCGTCCACCAGCCGGCCCTCGACCTCGATCTCGCCGAACGTCAGGACATCAAGGATGTGGGCGATGTCCTCCTGCATCGACGGCGCCGGCAGATTCATGGTGCGGCTTCAGCGCTCAGCGTTTGTACCCGTTGGCGCGCGGGCAAACGTGTCCGGTCGGGTCGAGAGGTCCGCCACAGAACGGGCACGGCGGACGACCTGCGGTGACAACCTTGGCGCATCGCCGGGCGAAGGCGCGGGCCTGGGCAGGCGGGATCACCACACGCAGCACAGTCTCGCGCTCGCTGGGCTGCTCGGGCTCAAGCGTCGGCTCACCTGCTTCGTCGACCTCGACCTCGACCTGACTGTCATGGCACTCCAGGATGACGACATTTCGTTCGGCGTCCCAGCCGATACTCATCGTGCCGACCCTGAACTCGTCCTCGATGGGCGTGTCCAGTGGCGCAAGGTCCGCGCTGGCCACTGAGACCGCGTCGGAGGCCTCACCGGCCGCGAAGTCGTCGAGCAGGTCGTTGATCCGGTCGGCGAGAGTACTTACCTGTTGCTTCTCCAGCGACACGCTGGTCAGTCGAAGCCCGGCACTGGCTTGCAGGAAAAAGGTCCGTTGCCCGGGCGGCCCGACCGTGCCCGCAACGAACCGGTCGGGTGGGTCGAACTCGAGAACCGGCATACGGTCGACTCTAATCAGTGGGTTCGACGGCTGTGGACTCAGCGTCGCGAAAACCTGAGCCGCCGCCTACTGGCGCATCTCCGTCTGGTATTGATGCTGGGGGCACGAGGCAGGACAGGTCGGCCCCTCCGTCGTTGAGCCGCACCATGAACGGGCGCCGATCGGTGTAGCTCACCACCGACAAGGACGCCGGACCGACCATGATCCGCTGGAAGTGGTCCAGGTGGGCGCCGACCGCGTCGGCAAGTATCGACTTGATGACGTCTCCGTGCGAGACCAGCGCCCACAAGGCCTGCGGTCCGTGTTCGGCTCCGACCCGGGCGTCGATCTCGCGGACGCACTGCAGCGCGCGGGCCTGCATCTCGGCGATCGACTCACCCGCGAAAAGCTCGCCGTCGGGGAATCGGGCAGCGCTCGGCTGCTCCTGCACGATGCGCCACAACGGCCTGGTGGCAAGGTCCTTGAGCGACCCGCCCGTCCACGAGCCATAGCGACACTCTCCGACCCGTTCGTCGGTCTCGGCGGTGACCTCGGTCAGGGCGCTCACGACGATCTCGGTGGTCTCGACGCAGCGCTGCAGGGGACTGGAGACCACGACGCGGATGGGCAGACCCCGCAGCCGGTCGGCAAGACGTACGACTTGGTCACGCCCCGCGTCGTCGAGGCCGACGCCCTCGGTCCACCCCGCCAGCGTCCCGTCGGCGTTCGAGGCGGTGCGTCCGTGTCGGATCAACAAGCAGGTCGGCACAAACGCCACTGTACGGCGAGTTCCTGCGCGAGTCGCGAAACCGTGATGACATAAGCGTTGTGATTGTTGACCAAGCCGTCTATTGCGACGGACACCGAATGCCCTGTGGAGATCTCAGCGACGAGCTCGAAGGGCTCCGAAGCGCCGGGCAGGGGTTCATCTGGATTGGGCTGAAGGACCCCACTGACGCCGAGTTCGCCCTGGTGAACGAGGAGCTGAAGCTCCCAGCCCTCGCCATCGAGGACGCCGTCAAGGGCAACCAGCGGCCCAAGCTCGATGTCTATGAAGACACGATCTTCCTTTCGTTGAAGACGTTGCGCTACATAGAAGCGACCTCCGACGTCGAGACCGGTGACGTGATGATCTTCGTCGGTGACCGGTTCGTCGTGACCGTCCGTCGAGGCGAAGCCAATCCCCTGGCAGGGGTTCGGGCCCG
>JAYSQH010000035.1:0-2157 GCA_043721655.1 Phycicoccus sp.
GGCTGGGTGTTTCCGGCGACGGGCATCCGGCCGACGACGCGCTGCGGGCTCGCCTCGAGGAACTCGATGCCCATCCTTTCCCCGAGTGTGCCGCCGCTCATCGCGTTCAGTCCGTTGAGAACCTGCTCGTGCGTGTCGCCCATCAACCTGCCCATCGCTCTGTTGGCCAACTCAGCGTTGGTCAGCTCAGTGTCGGCCATCTCTGTATCCGTCCGTGGCCCTAGGCTGCCATGCGTGAGCCGACTCCTGCTTCTCGACGGTCATTCGTTGGCTTATCGAGCGTTTTTTGCGCTGCCAGTGGCCAACTTCTCCACCAGCACAGGTCAGCCGACCAACGCGGTCTACGGCTTCACCTCGATGCTGATCAACGTCCTGCGCGACGAGGTGCCGACCCACATCGCGGTGGCGTTCGACGTCAGCCGGCAGACCTTCCGGATGGCCGAGTACTCCGACTACAAAGCCGGCCGGTCGGCAACGCCGGACGAGTTCAAGGGTCAGGTCTCGCTGTTGCACGAGGTGCTCGACGCGCTGCGGATCCCGCACGTCGAGGTTGACGGCTTCGAGGCAGACGACCTGCTCGCGACCCTGACCACGATGGCCATCGAGCAGGCCGGAATCGACGAGGTGCTGATCTGCTCGGGTGACCGCGACACGTTCCAGCTGGTCACCGACCAGGTGACCGTCCTCTATCCGGTCAAGGGCGTCTCCGAGCTCGCCCGCATGACCCCGGCCACCGTTGAGAAGAAGTACGGCGTCCCGCCCCAGCGCTACAGCGACCTCGCCGCCCTGGTCGGCGAGTCCTCCGACAACCTGCCCGGTGTCCCCGGAGTCGGTCCCAAGACCGCGGCCAAGTGGATCCAGCAGTATGGCGACCTCACCGGCGTGGTCGCCCACATCGCCGACATCCCGGGCAAGGCCGGTCAGTCGCTGCGCGACAACCTCGACCTCGTCCTGCGTAACCGCCGGCTCAACCAGCTCATCCACGACGTCACTCTCGACGTCACGGTCGACGATCTTGAGCGCAGGACGTGGGACCGCGAAGAGGTGCACCAGGTCTTCGACGGCCTGGAGTTCCGGGTCCTGCGCGACCGGCTCTTCTCGACCCTCGAAGCCGTTGAGGTTGAAGCAGACTCGGGTTTCGACCTCGACGGCTCAGTGCTGTCGTATGCCGAGGTGCCGGCTTGGCTGGCCGAGCACGCCCCGCCGGGAACGAGGGTCGGCGTCCACGTCGACGGCACCTGGGCGCGGGGGACTGGTGACGCCCAGGCGCTGGCTATCGCGGCGGGGACGGGCGCGGCGGCATACATCGACCTGATCGCTCTCGACCCCACGGCAGAGGCCGCGCTCGCATCCTGGCTGGGCGACCTGACACGAACCAAGGCTCTGCATGACGCCAAGGGGCCGATGCAGGCGCTCGCCGCTCGTGGTCTGACCCTTGCCGGGCTGAGTAGCGACACCGCGTTGGCGGCCTATCTCGTGCGGCCCGACCAGCGTTCGTACGACCTGGCCGATCTGGTGCTGCGCAACCTCACTCGTGAGCTTCGCAACGACACCGAGGCTGGCGGGCAGGGCCTGCTGGACTTCAGCGCCGACGGCGAGGCGGAGGCGCAGGCGGCGATGGTGCGCGCGCGGGCGATTCTCGACCTGTCCTTGGCACTCGACACCCAGCTCGAACAGACAGGTGGCGCAACGCTGCTCACGCAGATCGAGCTTCCGCTAGTCGATGTGCTGGCGCGCATGGAGCGCGTCGGCATCGCGGCGGACGTTGCAGCCATGGAGGCGCTCGAGGCTGACTTCGCGGCCAAGGTGCGCGAGGCGCAGGGCGACGCGTATGACGCGATCGGGGGCGAGCAGATCAACCTCGGTTCACCCAAACAGCTGCAGGTGGTGCTGTTCGACACCCTGGGCATGCCCAAAACCAAGAAGACCAAGACCGGCTACACCACCGACGCCGACGCCCTGACCGATCTCTACGCCAAGACTGAGCACCCGTTCCTCGAGGCACTGCTGCGCCACCGTGATGCCTCGCGACTGCGGCAGACCGTCGAGGGGCTACTGAAGTCCGTGGCGGACGACGGGCGGATCCACACGACCTACCAGCAGACGATCGCCGCCACCGGACGCCTGTCATCGACCGACCCGAACCTGCAGAACATC
>JAYSQH010000036.1:0-1649 GCA_043721655.1 Phycicoccus sp.
CGTAACGATCAAGGTAGGTCGCGTTGTCCAGGACGGGGGTCATGATCGGTCCGGGATGATCATCGTGCCGATGCCCTCACTGGTGAATACCTCAAGCAACAGCGAGTGCGGCTGGCGGCCATCGATGACGTGCGCCTGCGGCACGCCTTCGGTCACGGCCCGGACGCACGCCTCCAGCTTGGGCACCATGCCGGCACTGACCCGGGTGAGCAGGTCCGCTGCCGCGCTCAACGTCAGCCGCGAGAGCAGGGAGTCCTTGTCCGGCCAGTTGGCGTAGACCCCCTCGACATCGGTGAGCACCACAAGCTTCTCGGCCTTGAGCGCGATGGCGAGAGCTGAGGCCGCAGAGTCCGCGTTGACGTTGAGCACCTGGCCGTCGACATCGAGGTCAGGGGCCACTGTCGACACCACCGGGATCCGCCCGGCGTCCAGAATGTCCATGACTGCGGACGGATTCACACTTACGACGTCGCCGACCAGACCCAGGTCCACCGGAAGTCCATCGATGACAGCCGCTCGCTTGCGGGCCCCGAACAACCCGGCGTCCTCGCCCGACAGACCCACCGCCAGCGGCCCGTGCTGGTTGAGCAGTCCGACCAGCTCGCGTCCCACCTGGCCTGTCAGAACCATCCGGACGACCTCCATGACCTCGGGCGTGGTCACCCGCAGGCCTGCCTTGAACTCGGTCACCAGGCCGACGCGGTCCAGCATGGCGGCGATCTGCGGGCCGCCACCGTGGACGACGACCGGACGAAGGCCGGCGTAGCGCAAGAACATGATGTCCTGGGCGAAGGCCGCCTTGAGGCTGCCATCGACCATGGCGTTGCCACCGTACTTGACGACGATGAGCGACCCCCGGAACCGCTCGAGCCACGGCAGCGCCTCGACCAGGGTGTGTGCCTTGGCCGCCGCGTCAGCCAGCCGGCGCTGTCGGTCTGTCGTCCTGACCCGGCCATGTGCGCTCGGGTCGGCGTTCAGCTCAGACGTGCTCACGGGGCCACGCCCGAAGTCGGCAGACCGGTTGTCTCGGGTAGCCCCAGGGCCAGGTTGGCGCACTGCACGGCGGCCCCCCCGGTTCCCTTGGTCAGGTTATCCACGGCGGCGACGACGATGACCCGCCCGGTCCGTTCATCCAGGGTCACCTGAAGGTGGACGTTGTTGCTGCCCAGCACATCTGCGGTGCGAGGCCACTGGCCTTGCGGCAACAGGTGGACGAAGGGTTCGTCGTCGTAGGCCGCCTCCCAGGCGTCGCGCAGTGTGTCTGCCGTAAGACCGGGCTTTGCCTTTGCCGTGCACGTGGCGAGGATGCCGCGCGGCATCGCCGCCAACGTAGGTGTGAACGAGACCGTCACCGGCCGCCCAGCTGAAGCGCCGAGGTTCTGCTCGATCTCGGGCGTATGCCGATGGACGCCGCCGACCCCGTATGGCGACATGGAGCCCATCGTCTCGGCGCCGAGAAGATGTGGCTGGGGCGACTTGCCCGCGCCCGAGGTGCCGCTGGCCGCGACGATAACGACGTCATCCACCTCCAGGAGACCACCGACGAACCCGGGCGCCAGCGCCAACGAGCAGGCCGTGGGATAGCAGCCAGGTACCGCGATTCGGCGAGCGCCCGCCAACGCCTCACGGCCCTTGTGCCCCTGGGGCAG
>JAYSQH010000037.1:0-9934 GCA_043721655.1 Phycicoccus sp.
AATGGTCGCCTCGACGCACAGAGTTCGCAGGAGGTCGTCCGCGGTAAGCACATGCCTCTGGGTGGCTACCAACTGCTTGGCCGAAGTGCTCTGCGCAGCGTCGATCACGGCCGCAGAAGTCTCAAGATAGAGGTCACGCAGTTGGCCCCAGATCAGGAACATGCTCCCACCGACGCGTGAGAAGCGCCGCCCCTGCGCTGCACCCTCCTCGGTCGGTGCCCAGTCTCGCCAGTAGCTGACCGCGTCGCGGTCGGCAGTCTCGCCGCTGGGTGAGTGGAGGGCTACCAGACCGCGCTGTGCGTCAGCCAGGCAGTGGTACGTCAAGTCTCTGATGGTCCAGCCTCGGCAGCCGGTCCCGGTCCAGGACTGGTCCTGGTCCAGTTCCAGAATGACCCGGCCGAAGGCAGAGTAGGCGTCTCGCAACAGGTCGGCACCCGGGGCATCAGAGCTCGTCGTCATCCGCTCATCATCGCGCAGTGGATAAGTGCTCCGGCGTCATGGACGTTGAGCGGACCCCAGCACGAGCGCGACGACTGCAGCCATCAGCGCCGCCACTGCCCCGCCGAGGAATACCGTCTGCACCTGCACGACACCTGCCGCAGCCAACGCGGCCGTGTCGCTCTGGTTCGGGAGCGCGGCCACCGTCCGGTAGTAGCGGTACAGCCCGATGGCGGTCAGCAGCCCGAGTCCAACCACCATCCCGACCATGCGGGCCAATACGACCAGCGAGCTGACGACACCGTGCGCGTCATCGCCGGCCGACGCCAGGGCTGCGGCGTTGACCGGTGCGATCGGTAGCCCCAGACCCAGACCCACCAGCATCAGGACAGGTGTCGCCAGCCATGAGTGCAACGAGCCCTGCCCCCAGCCGGACATCGCGATCAGCCCGATGCCGGCCAGGACAAGACCGGCCACGGCCACCGATGCCGGGCCGAACCGGCGCAGCAGCCAGCCACCGAGGAAGGCGCCGACCGGGACGGCGACGAGAAACCGGACGAGGACCAGCGCCGCAACGGTCTGGGACCCAGTCACGGTCAGCCGGGCCAGAATCGGGATGTCGACCACGATGCCGACCAGCGCCACCCCGGCCAGCAGGCTGACGAGCAGGGCCGGAATGACACGGGAGCGCCCCCCGTCGGACCCGGTCGACATCACGCCGCGGGGCACGAGCGGGTCGCGGGCGGTGCGATGCCTCCACAGGTATGCCGCGACGGCAGCCAGCCCCAGCGGGACCAGCGCCCAACCCCAGGGCCCCACCACCTCACGCTCCGGATCGGCCGAGGCAAAGGTGAGGACGAGGGAGCCCAGCGCCACGCCGATGAGGAGAGCGCCGAGCAGGTCGACCCGTCGCCACACGCCAAGAAGGGATTCCGAGGAGAGCGGCGATGTCGCCAGGGTCGCCAGGAGAAGGACCACGGTGAACGCACCTATGGGGGTTGCGAGGCGGTCCGTCCCCACGAAGGGGACGAACGGAATACCGAGGGTGACATCGTCGGCGAGGGACGCGGGTGCGACCAAAGTGAGCAGCCCCGCCGCGACAGTCGCCAGCCCCAGAACCGTTGTCAGCACCCGTGGTTGAGGTCGTGCCTCGCGGCCGCCGGTCAGCACCATGACGCCTGCAATGACAACGCCGAGAACGACATTCAGCCAGAAGATGGCCCGCCAGTCTGCCACTGCGAGCACAGCGGCTCCGAGCAACGGGCCTAGCACGCTGCCGAGCTCCTGCACGGCGCCGACCACACCCAGCGGCGTCCCACGACGCTCGGGCGGCCAGAGATCCGCGACCAGTGCCAGCGTCGCGGGTACCAGCCCGCCCCCGCCGATACCCTGCAGGACCCTTCCGCCCACCAGGACCGGCAGCTCGACCGAAACAGCAGTGACAGCCGAGCCGATCACGAAAACGCTGAGGCTGAACCTCAACACAACCTGGCGCGACACGAGATCCGATAGTCGGCCGATCAGTGGCAGCACCGCAATGTAGCCCAGCAGGAAGCCCGAGATGATCGGCGTAGCCCGCTGCAGCTCATCGGTACCGAGGCCGACGCCGGCCATCATGTCCGGCAGCGCCAGGACCACGACGTACGTGTCCGCCGCTGCGAGGGCCACCCCAACCGATGCGGTCGCGAGCAGCGCCTTAGGGCTTGGCGATCTCAACCGGGGCGCCGTACTTGTCCAACGTGAGGACGTACGTGGATGTCGCGCCCTTGAAGAAGGGGCCAACCAGGGTCACGGTGCGCAGCTCGCCACCAGGGTCGGTGATCCCGTAGGTGACGTCGAAGGTCTTGGTACTGTCGCCGAAGTTGAGCAGCTTCTCGACGGCTCTGCCTGGAAGCTTTCCGGAGATGGTCTTGAGGACGTCGGCTCCAGCCCGGGTCTGCTTTCCCTCGACCGGGCTGGTCGTCGAGGTCATCAGCGAGGTGATACCGCCCTCAGATGCGAACAGCAGGGCTGGGTTGGGCGCGTTGTACTGCTTGGGGTCGGTCTCGGCGAACTCGGTCGTGAACGGCAGCTTCAGATAGAGCAGCTTGTCGATCGCGACCACTTCGACCTTGGCCGCGAACCCGGCGATCCGCGCGTCCAGAGTCCCTTTGAAGGCCGGTGCGTGGGTGCCCGAGCCATCGGCGGCGAGAATACCGTTGGCCGACTCCGGGATGCCGCTGGAACGCAGGGTCAGGTGCAGAGAGGTCGCGGCGTCGGCCTTGGCCTTGGCTGCCGCCAGCTGTTCCACCGCCGTGAGCTTCGCCTCGGGTGTCTTGTCCGAGCTGCATGCTGTGAGCGCAGACCCCATCACCAGGGCAAGGGCCAACGCCGTGGCTCGCGCTCTCCTGTGTCGCAGTCGCATGGATCGCAGGTTACCCGGCAGGGCGGGGGCCGGCTCAGCGCAGGACCAGGGAGTCGCCCTCAGGATCCCGGTCGACGATCACGGTGCTGCCGTCCCGGACCTCGCCTGACAGCAGCGAACGGGCCAGCCGGTCGCCGATCTCATGCTGCACCAGGCGCCGCAACGGCCTCGCCCCGTATGCCGGGTCGTAGCCGGTTATCGCCAGCCACTCCCGTGCCGCCGGTGTCACCTCAAGGTTGATCCGGCGGTCCTCGAGCCGCTTGGCCAGCATGGTGACCTGCAGCCCGACGATGCTGGCGAGGTCCTCGGTGGACAACGGATCGAAGATGACGACCTCGTCGAGGCGGTTGAGGAACTCCGGCTTGAATGTCGCATGGACGGCGGCCATGACGGCGTCGTGCTTTGCAACGTCAGCCATCATCGGGTCGATCAGGTAATGCGATCCGAGGTTGGAGGTCATCACCAGGATGACGTTGCGGAAGTCGACCGTGCGGCCCTGGCCGTCGGTGAGGCGCCCGTCGTCCAGGAGCTGGAGCAGCACGTCGAAGGTCTGCTCGTGGGCCTTCTCCACCTCATCCAGCAGCACCACGGAGTACGGGCGCCGACGCACCGCCTCGGTGAGCTGACCGCCCTCCTCGTACCCGACATACCCAGGGGGTGCACCGATCAGGCGCGCGACCGCATGCCGCTCGGCGTACTCGCTCATGTCGATCCGCACCATCGCGCGCTCGTCGTCGAACAGGAAGTCGGCCAGCGCCTTGGCCAGCTCGGTCTTGCCGACTCCGGTGGGGCCGAGGAACAGGAACGACCCGGTCGGTCGGTCGGGGTCGGCGATACCGGCTCGGGTCCGCCGGACGGCATCCGCGACTGCCCTGACGGCGCTTCCCTGGCCGATCAGGCGCTTGCCGATGAAGTCCTCCATGCGCAGCAATTTGTCGGTCTCGCCCTCGAGCAGCCGGCCGGCCGGGATGCCGGTCCAGGCGCTGATGACGTCGGCGATGTCGTCAGGACCCACCTCCTCTTTGACCATCGGAGCGTCTCCCCCTGCCGTTGATGACGTTGCCTCGGCGGCCTGAGCCTGAGCCAGATCCTTTTCGAGAGAGGGGATCTGGCCATACAGCAGCCGCGACGCCCCTGCCAGGTCACCGTCGCGCTGCATCCGCTCGGCGTGCCCGCGCAGCTCGTCGATCTGGGCCTTGAGGTCTCCGACCCGGTTGAGCCCGGCCTTCTCCTGCTCCCAGCGCGCGGTGAGGGCGGCGAGTTGCTCGGACCGGTCGGCGAGGTCACGGCGCAGCCGCGCCAGCCGTTCTCTGGACGCAGCGTCCGACTCATGCTCGAGGGCCAGCTCCTCCATCTTCAGCCGGTCGACTGCGCGCCGGAGCTCGTCGATCTCGACCGGTGAGGAGTCGATCTCCATCCGCAGCCGGGAGGCGGCCTCGTCGATGAGGTCGATCGCCTTGTCAGGCAGCTGTCGCCCGCTGATGTAACGGTCGGACAGGGTCGCGGCTGCCACGAGCGCACTGTCGGCGATGGTCACCTTGTGGTGGGCCTCGTAGCGCTCCTTGAGACCACGCAGGATGCCGATGGTGTCCTCGACACTGGGCTCGCCGACGAATACCTGCTGGAACCGCCGCTCGAGAGCAGCGTCCTTCTCGATGTGCTTGCGGTACTCGTCCAGCGTCGTGGCGCCGACCATCCGCAGCTCACCGCGGGCCAGCAGCGGCTTGAGCATGTTGGCGGCATCCATCGACCCTTCCGCGGCTCCGGCACCCACCACCGTGTGCAGCTCGTCGATGAAGGTGATGACCTGGCCACCGGCTGAGCGGATCTCCTCCAACACCGCCTTGAGCCGCTCCTCGAACTCCCCTCGGTACTTCGCGCCGGCCACCATGGCAGCCAGGTCGAGGCTGATCAGGCGCTTGCCCTTCAAGGACTCCGGCACGTCGTTGTTCGCGATCCGCTGCGCGAGGCCCTCGACGACGGCGGTCTTGCCCACGCCCGGGTCACCGATCAGGACGGGGTTGTTCTTGGTGCGACGCGACAGCACCTGCACGACCCGGCGGATCTCGGCGTCACGCCCGATGACCGGGTCGAGCCTGCTCTCGCGGGCGGCCTCGGTGAGGTCGACGCCGTACTTGGCCAGCGCGTCATACGTCGCCTCGGGATTCTCGGTGGTGACCTTGGCACCGCCACGCAGCGTCGGGATCGCACCGGCGATGGCTTCGGCGTCGAGCCCAAAGTCGGCGGCGCGGGCGAGCGCGAGCAGGATGTGGTCAGTCGACACGTAGCCGTCGCCCATCGACGTCATGGCCTGCTGTGCCTGCTCGAGCACCGCCAGGCTCGCGCGGGACAGTCCCGGCGCGCTGACCGACGAGCCACTCACCTTGGCTATGTGGGCCAGCTTGCTGGTCGCCGCCCGGGCTGCGACGGCTGCCGACGAGCCCGCGGCCTCGAGCAGCGGACCGGTGGTCGTCTCGGTCTGACGGGTCAGCGCGAGCAGGATGTGAGCCGGCTCGACATACGGGTGCCCCGACGCAGCGGCATCCCGAACAGCCGCAGACAGCGCCTCTTGAGCTTTGGTGGTCAGGTTCAGGTCCATGGGCCAATCGTCACCGACATCATGATCCGCAACAACCGCACCTGACGACGTTCAGCGCATCGGAGTCAAGGGGAGGTTGGGGACGTCGCGGTACTGAGGGAGGTCAACCGTGGTGGGAAGGAGCTCACCCGAGGTGGCGGACAGCATCGCCAGGACCAGCTTGCGTACCTCGTCCGGGCTGGCCAGCGTCAGCGCCTCTGCGGCCATGGTGCCGCATCGCTCGACGTCGAGCTCTCGCAGGCTCTCCTTCACGCGGGGCACTGCGTACGGCGCGACGCTCAGCTCGCGCACACCGAGCCCGACGAGCACGGGAATGGCCAGCTCGTCCGATGCGGCTTCACCGCACACCGCAACATCCACCCGTCCGTGAGCGGCCTGGCAGACCCGGTGGATCAGCTGAAGCACCCCCGGGTCGAGGGCGTCGGAGACAGATGCGACTGCCGCATTGCCCCGCTCCGCGGCAAGTGTGTACTGGGTCAGGTCGTTGGTCCCGATGCTGACGAAGTCCAGGTGCGGCAGGAAGGACTCGATCTTGAGCGCGGCCGCCGGCACCTCGACCATCATGCCGAGGCGCAGATCAGGTGGCAGACCTGACGACCCGGCCGCGTCGGAGAGGACTTTCTTTGCCTCAAGCAGCTCGCCGATCGTCGAGACCATCGGGAACATCACGCTGACGGGGGAGCTTCGCGCGGTCCGGCATACGGCCACAAGCTGCTCCTGGAGCAGGTCCCGGCGGTCAAGGCTGAGCCGGATCCCGCGCAGCCCGAGGAAGGGATTCTGCTCGAAGGGCATAGGGAGGTAGGGCAGCGGCTTGTCGCCTCCCACGTCCAGCGTGCGAAGGGTGATCCGCCGACCGCCCATGGCTTCCGCGATGGCGGCGTACTCCGCCTCCTGTTCGGCCTCGTCGGGGGCGGTGCTCCTTTCCAGGAAAAGGAACTCGGTACGTACCAGCCCCGCCCCGTCCGCCCCCGCGGCCAGCGCGGACCTCGCGTCTGCCACAGAAGCCAGGTTGGCAGCGACCGCGAACGACACGCCGTCGCGGGACACTGTCGGCTCCTGCGCCCGGGCCAGGTCCCTGGCGCGGCGCTCGGCCAGCTCGCTCGCTCGCCTCTGGAACTGCTCGAGCACGTCCGGCGAAGGATCTATGTGCAGCTCGCCCGAGCCCCCGTCGATGATGATTCGGGTCCCCTCGGGGACGTTCAGCACCTCGCGACCGGCAGCAACGACCAGAGGGATGTTTCGGGCGCGAGCGAGAATTGCGGCGTGGGAGCTGGGGCTGCCATAGGCCAGCACGACTCCCGAGACCAGCGTGGGGTCGAGCCCAGCCGCGTCCGCCGGTGTCAGGTCCCGCGCCACGAGGACGCCCTCGGCGAGCGCCTGCCAAGAGGTGGCGCCGGTGAGCGCCCGGAGCACTTGCTGCGCGACCGCTTCGACGTCCTCGGCTCGTTGGCTCAGGTAGGGGTCGGGTAGCTGCGCCCACTGCCGCTGGACGTCCGCGAGGCACGCTGCCCAGGCGGCTGGGGCGCCGGCGCCCGCCCCGATCCTGGCCTTGACGTCGTTGAGCATCTCGGCATCGGCCAGGAGGGCAAGGTGTGCGTCGAAGATGCTCGCCTCGTCGGGGCCGACCTCGCGCGCCGTGAGGAGCCGGACGTGCTCGATCTCGCGGCGTACCTGGGCCACGGACTCCTCGATGCGACACCACTCCGAGGTGGGATCGCCGATCGCGTCCTTGTCGATCTCCAGTGACGTGGCGGTCAGCTTACGAACCGGTCCGATGGCGATGCCTGGCGACGCTGGAAGCGGCCCGGTCAGGGGCGAAGACGTTGAGGGCATCGGTATGCCGGCCGGGGGCACCGGTATGCCGGCCGGCTCGTCGGGCTCGTCGGGCTCGCCGAAGCGCCGCCGGGCGAGGTCGAGCAGGTGGTCGACCGCTTCGTGCGCCTGAGGGCCGGAGGCGCGTACCTCGATCTGGTGATCGCGCAGGGCGCCGAGCGTGGCGACCCGGCTGAGGCTGCTCGCCGGCACCGGTCCCGCACCCGTCGTGAGATTGCGCAGCTGTATGGAGGCGTCCAGCCCGTGCACCTCGCTGACCAGGCGGGCGGCCGGGCGGGCGTGCAGGCCATGCTGGTTGGCTATCGAGAAGATGGCGACCACCTCGCCTGCCGGCGCGTCCTCCGAGACGGTCTGGAGGGTCTCGACGGGGACGGAAAGGTGGGCGGCCTTCCCCATGAGGGCGCCGCTCGCCTCGGCAGCCACCTCGAGTCGGGTGGCGCCGCCCGCAGCAGCAACAGCGGCGACGATGAGCCCTTCGACGATCGGCGCCGGCGAAAGGATCACCCGGTCGCGTGCCGACGGGTCAGCGAGCAGGTCGAGTGCCAGCTCTGTGCTGAGCACTGCGCTGCCCAGATCCATCAGGACGACGACGCCGTCGCGGCCGTTGACTCGTTCGATGGCCTCCTTGATCCGGACCGCATCGGTGCCGAACGTCGTGTCGTCCAGTCCGGCGGCAACCTCGATGTTGACGGGTCGGTCGTGCAGCATCTCCGAGGCGAGCGCGACCGCAGCATCCGCGAGAGCACGGCTGTGCGAGACGACCACCAGCGCGACACCTTGCCCACTTGTCACCTCTGCTGCCCTCCCTCTGTTCGTGAGTTGTGTTTCGTAGCCACGTGATCCAGGCCTGGCCTCGACCTGCGTGGGTCAGAAGGCAGACTCGCTTGCCGCCTGCAGAAGCAGCGCAACGCTGGTGGCTCCGGGATCCTGGTGACCGACGCTGCGCTCGCCGAGGTAGCTCGCCCTTCCCTTGCGGGCGAGCATCGGCGTGGTCGCATCTCGTCCCACCATCGCCGCTTCAAAGGCCCGTTTCAGAGCTTCAGCGACGGTCGCCTGCCCGGAGAGAGCCCCCTCGAGCGCATCGACGGCAGGCGCCAGGGCGTCATACATCGTCTTGTCGCCCGCCTCGGCTTTTCCGCGGGCAACGACTCCCTCGAGCCCGGCGCGCAGTGCTGCGGCTAGCTGCTGGGGTGAGGCCTCCTCCGCGTCGCCGAACGAGCTCCCCATGCGCAGGAACAACGTGCCGAACAGCGGCCCGCTGGCACCTCCGACAGTCGAGACAAGGGTCATCCCGACCTTGCTGAACAACGCGCCCGCGGTCACCGGCCTGGCGTCGTCCAACGCGGCCACGACGGCCTTCATACCCCGATCCATGTTCGACCCGTGGTCGGCGTCGCCGATCGCCGCGTCGAGCTCGGTCAGGTGGTCCCGGTTCTCGGCAATCAGAGCGGCGAAGGTGCGCACCCACTCGTCGAGGACCGTCGTGGTCACGTTGTCATCCATCTTTCAGATTCCCCATCTCAGCCCTGGCGTCTTCACTGGAGCATCCCAGAGGGAGAGCAGGTCATCGTCCACTTTGAGGAGCGTGACCGAGGTGCCGGCCATTTCGAGCGACGTGATGTAGGAACCGACCAGGGATCGGGCCACGTGCACGCCGTGGGCCGACAGGATCTTGTTGACCTCGTTGTACATCACGTAGAGCTCGATCAGCGGTGTGCCGCCAAGCCCGTTGACGAAGGCGATGACGGGATCACCAGCCGAGAAGGGCAGGTCGGCGAGGATCGGTTCGAGCAGGAGCGAGGCGATCTCCTTCGCGGAGGCCAGTGGAAGGCGCTTTCTCCCTGGCTCGCCGTGGATGCCAACCCCGAACTCCATCTCGTCCTCACCGAGCTCGAACGTGGGCCTCCCCGCCGCTGGCACGGTGCAGGACGTGAGCGCCACGCCCATGCTCCGGCCGTTGGCGTTGACTGCGCGAGCGATGTCCGCCACCTGGTCCAGCGTCCTGCCCTGCTCAGCCGCGGCGCCCGCGATCTTCTCCAGCAGCACGGTGACGCCCACTCCGCGGCGCCCGGCAGTCCAGGTGCTGTCCTGTACTGCGACGTCGTCGTCGGTGACGACCGAGACAACCCGGGCGCCGGTCTCTGCGGCGGCCATCTCGGCAGCCATCTCGAAGTTCATGACGTCACCGGTGTAGTTCTTCACCACGTGGAGCACACCGGCGCCGCCGTCGACGCGCTTGGTGGCCGCCATCATCTGGTCGGGCACCGGCGAGGTGAAGATCTCTCCGGCGCAGGCCGCGTCGAGCATGCCCAGGCCGACGAAGCCGCCGTGCAGGGGCTCGTGTCCTGACCCGCCGCCGGAGATGATCCCGACCTTGCCGGGTCTGGGGGTATCGCCGCGGTAGATGATCTTGTTGTGGTGATCGACCTGCAGGTCGGGGTGGGCCGCCTCGATTCCGAGCAGCGCCTCGGCCACCACGTCGTTCGGGTCGTTGATCAGCTTTTTCATGAGGTCCTCCAGAGTCCGGTCGGTGGTGTCAGGGCTATCAATGAGAGCTGGTTGCTCACACTGCCGAGCCTAGGGGTCCACGCCAACAACGGCTGCTCGGCGGTCGGCCGGCGTACGGGTCATGACCCTCGGACACCCTTCGGTCGGACGGC
>JAYSQH010000038.1:0-3632 GCA_043721655.1 Phycicoccus sp.
CCGTCATAGATCGGGTCGGGGTCGGGGACATCCTCGCCACGCATGAGGGCAAGGGTGGTCGGCAGGTCGTCCAGCTTGACCAGGACGTCGCGAGCCTTCGAGCCCTCGGACGGACCCACGACGCCGCGGGACTCCAGCAGGTCCATCAGCCGGCCGGCCTTGGCGAAGCCGACGCGCAGCTTGCGCTGCAGCATCGAGGTCGAGCCGAACTGGGTCGTGATGACGAGCTCGGTGGCCTGTAGCAGCAGATCCAGGTCATCGCCGATGTCGTCCTCGACGACCTTCCTGACCGCAGCCACCATGACGTCTTTGCGGTAGTTCGGCTTCAGCTGGCCCCGAACGTGCTTGACGACCGCCTGGATCTCGGACTCGGTGACCCAGGCACCCTGCACCCGCATCGGCTTGGAGGATCCCATCGGCAGGAACAACGCGTCACCCTGCCCGATCAGCTTCTCGGCGCCCGGCATGTCCAGCACGACCCGGGAGTCGGTGACCGAGGAGGTGGCGAACGCCATACGGGAGGGCACGTTGGCCTTGATCAGGCCGGTGACGACGTCGACGGACGGACGCTGCGTGGCCAGGACGAGGTGTATCCCGGCCGCCCGCGCCAGCTGGGTGATCCGCACGATCGACTCCTCGACGTCGCGCGGCGCCACGATCATCAGGTCAGCGAGCTCGTCGACGATCACCAACAGGTAGGGGTAAGGCTGGATGACCCGCTGGGACCCTGGCAGCTGTTTGAGCGTGCCGGACCTGACCGCCTTGTTGAAGTCGTCGACGTGCTTGAAGCCGAACGCCGCGAGGTCGTCGTAGCGGGTCTCCATCTCGCGGACCACCCACTGCAGCGCCTCGGCGGCCTTCTTCGGGCTGGTGATGATCGGCGTGATGAGGTGCGGAATCCCCTCGTAGCCGGTCAGCTCGACCCGCTTGGGGTCGACCAGGATCATCCGCACCTCGTCCGGCGTCGAGCGCATCAGGATCGAGGTGATCATCGAGTTGACGAAGCTGGACTTGCCCGAGCCGGTGGCGCCCGCCACGAGCAGGTGCGGCATCTTGGCGAGGTTGGCGATGACATAACCGCCCTCGACGTCCTTGCCGACCCCGACCGCCATCGGGTGCGAGTTGCCGCGCGCCGCCTGGCTGCGCAGCACGTCGCCGAGACTGACCTTTTCGCGGTCGGCATTGGGGATCTCGATGCCGATCGCCGACTTTCCGGGGATCGGGCTCAGGATGCGAACGTCAGCCGAGGCAACGGCATAGGCGATGTTCCGGGACAGCGCCGTGACCCGTTCGACCTTGATGCCGGGACCGAGCTCGACCTCATAGCGGGTGACGGTCGGACCGCGGCTGAAACCGGTGACCTGCGCGTCGACGTCGAACTGGTCGAGCACCTCGGACAGCGCATCGACCACGGCGTCGTTTGCCGCGCTGCGCTTCTTGTGCGGGCTGCCGGGCTCGAGCAGCGTGTGGTCGGGCAGCGTGTAGGTGATGTCGCCCGCGAGCGCCAGCTGCTCGACCCGCCTCGGTATGGGGCTGGTCGGCGGCGCCTCGAGGGGCACCCTGATGGGGCCTTCTCCGCCAAGCGGAGGTATTCCGGCCGCGGTGGCTCCGGGGGCCAGTACGCCGGGGGCAGTCGGCCGCTTCTCACCCGGGCGGAAGGCAGCGGCCCGGTCGGCCTTGGCCTTCGCCACGATGGCAGCCTGTCGGAACGCCTCGTCGCCGTCGAAAGGTCCTTCGCCGATGGGTCCGGGTCGGCGGCGGGCCCGGCGCTTGCCGTCGATGCCGTCCACGCCGTCCGTGCCGGCCTCGCCCGTGGAGTCGGTGCCGGTCCCGATCTCTTGCGGACGGCGCAACAGCCAGTTGCGCAGCTCACGCGCACGCGAGGGGATCAGATGAACCGGTGTGGCGGACATGACCAGCACCCCGAAGACTCCCAGCAGCAGCAGCAGCAGCACGGCCCCCCAGGTCTTCACAGCCGCAACGATGGGGCTCGAGGCCAGGAAGCCGATGATGCCACCGGCGTCACGCATCTTGAGGGCACCGTCGGGAGGGCTGGGCAGCCCGGCAGAGATGTGGACGAGGCCGGCCGCGGCACACGTCAAGGCCGTGGTGCCGATGGTGATGCGGTTGGTCGAGGCCAGGTCGCCCGGCGCACGCAATAGGCGGATACCGAACAGCAGCAAGACAATCGGGAGGGCGTAGGCCACGCGGCCGAAGGTCCCGGCCACCACAGCGTGGATGACATCGCCAGCCATGCCCTTGAGTCCCCACCACTCGCGGGCGGCGACCACGACGGTCAGGCCGAGAAGGAAGAACCCAATGCCGTCACGACGGTGCTCCGGCTCGAGGTCGGCGGCGCTGCGCCCGATCCGGCGGACGGTCCCCCCCGCAACATGGGCGATGCCCATCCAGGTGCCACGAACTGCCCTCAACGGAAGCGGCAGGCCGCCACGTCGAGCCCTGGATGACCGGGCGGCAGGTTTGCGCGCTGGCGGGCGCCGGTTGCGTCCTGAGCGCGGGCTGGATGAGCTGGCGCGTCCCGATGACTTCGGACGCGCGACGGGGGAAGACGTACGACTCGCCACACTCCGCAGGTTACGCGAAAGCCACACCGGTATCACGCGTCACACGCGTTCCGCCGCGCACCAAATCACCGCCCCCACCGACCGGTCCAGCCAACCCCTCGCCCCGCCAACAGCCCGCCCCGCACCATCCGAACACCGCGGGGGCACCGAATTCGGCCCCGAAAGGGCCGGATTCGGTGCCGCCCGGGTGTTCGGTCGAAGAGGCATGGGATGGACTAGGCGTCGATGACGATCGGGATGATCATCGGGCGGCGACGCAACCGGCCACCGACCCACGTTCCGACCGTCCGACGGATGATCTGCTGCAGCTGGAAGGAGTCGGTGACCCCCTTTTCGGCGGCATCGGCCAGGGCCTGCTCGAGCTTGGGGAGCACTTGGTCGAATACGTCCTGGTCCTCGGCAAAGCCACGCGCCTGGATCTCGGGACCGGCGGCGATCTTTCCGGTTGCCGCGTCGCGCACCACGATGATCGTGATGAAGCCCTCGTCGCGCAGGATGCGGCGGTCCTTCAGCAAGGCCTCGGTGGTCTCGCCCACAGATGAGCCGTCGACATAGACGTATCCGCAGGGCACGGCGCCCACGATGTTGGCCTCGCCCTTGACCAGGTCGACGACCACACCGTCCTCCGCCAGCAGGACCCGTTGGCGCGGGACGCCCGTCTTGACGGCCAGCTCGGCGTTGGCCACCAGGTGACGCCATTCACCGTGCACCGGCATCACGTTGCGCGGCTTGACGATGTTGTAGCAGTACAGCAGCTCGCCGGCGCTGGCGTGACCCGAGACGTGAACGTTGGCGTTGCCCTTGTGCACCACGTCAGCGCCCAGACGCATCAGACCGTTGATGATGCGGTAGACCGCGTTCTCGTTGCCGGGGATCAGCGAGGACGCGAGCAGGACGGTGTCGCCCACTCCGACCTCGATCTTGTGGTCGCGGTTGGCCATCCGTGACAGCGCAGCCATCGGCTCACCCTGGGAGCCGGTGCAGATCAGGACGATCTTGTCGTCCGGATAGTCGGTGAGCTTCTTGAGGTCGACCAGGACGCCCGGC
>JAYSQH010000039.1:0-11760 GCA_043721655.1 Phycicoccus sp.
GCGGCTGTTGCGGCACGCCAGGCTTCGGGCCAGTTGGTCATCACCGAGAGCGAGTAGGTGAACAGGACCGCGTCTGCGCCCTCCGGGCCACGCTGTGGAACGCGAACGAACCGGCGGGGGACTTGTCTGTGGACCGGGTGCGTCCCGTCCAAGTCGCTCCTGGCTGCTGCCGCCTCGGCGGCTGCGGCTGATGCACGTGTCACGACGCGATTCGCCCAGCTCAGCCGGTCCCGGCAAGCACCGTGGAGATGCTGACCTCGCTGGTGAGTGTCCTGTGTACCGGGCACTTGTCGGCGATAGCCAGCAGTGAGACCCGCTGCTCAGCGCTCAGCGAGTCGTCCAGGGTGATCACCCGGTCGATGTGGTCCAGACGCCCGTCGGTGCTCTCGCAGGTATCGCAGTCCCTGGCGTGGATCCGGCTGTGCTGCAGCTGCACGGAGGTAGGGCCCATCTTCCACCCCTTGCGGTCGGCATACATGCGCAGCGTCATCGAGGTGCACGCCCCCAGCCCGGCCAGCAGCATGTCGTACGGTGTCGGGCCGGCATCCTGCCCGCCCGAGCTCTCCGGCTCGTCCACGGTCCAGGTGTGCGCACCCGCGCGGACGGTGTGAATGTAGCGACCCTGCCCGTTCTCGGCGACGACGACGCCAGGGACTGTGACGGCCGGAACCGGGGAGGCCAGTTTCGGGCTGGGATCGCCCACTGCCGAAGGGGCCGCCGGGAGGTACCGGCGGACCCACGTCGCGATGAGAGACGCGACGAACTCCGCGTCGGCCGGTTGGGTCAGCAGGTGATCGGCGCCGTCAAGGGCCACGAACGACTTGGGATGGCGAGCGGCATCGAAGATGGCCCGGGCGTTGTCGACGCCGACGATCTGGTCCTGCGGGGAGTGCAGCACCAGCAGCGGCCGTCCCAGCGCGGCGATGCGCTGGGCCTGGGGTTGCGCGGCGATGTCGTCCAGGAAGTCCGCCTTGATGGAGAAGCTGCGCCCGCCGATACTCACCTGTTTCTGGCCGTTCGCGGCGACCTCGGGACCACCCTGCACGATCAGGCGAGAGACGTGATCAGGGCTGCTTGGTGCTCCGAGCGTGACGACGGCTACGACCTCGTCAATGTCCCCTGCAGCCGCGAGAACTGCTGCACCGCCCAGCGAATGACCGACCAGTATGGATGGGGCGTGGCCCTGGCTGCGCATCCAGCCGGCCGCGGCGAGCAGGTCGGCGATGTTGGAGGAGAAGTCGGAGTTGGCGAAGTCACCACCTGACTGCCCCAGACCGGTGAAGTCGAAGCGCAGCACCGCCACGCCGTGACCGGTCAGCGCGGCCGAGATGCGAGCTGCCGCGTGCCCGTCCTTGTTGCAGGTGAAGCAGTGGGCAAACAGGGCGTACGCCAAGGGTGGGCCTTCGGGAAGGTCCAGGCGTCCCGCGAGGACGCCCCCCAGCGCACCGGGGAACTCCACCCGCTGGCTGGAGGCTGCCCTCATCCGGCGCGGCGCGGTCGCCTCCGGCGCAGTCACATCTTGGGTAGTCACTTCCGAACCTCCCTGTCGTTTTCTATCGGATCGTCATGACGGACGGGCGAACAGCCGCCTCCACGCATGCAGAACTCCGAGCGTGAGCCCGAAGAGCATGTGCTCGGCGAGGAAAGTGCCGTAGCCGACCTTCGAAGCCGTCAGGACAGTCCGCGCAGGGCGTCTTCGATGCCGCGGTGGAAGGTCGGGTAGGCGTAGATCATGGACCGCAGGGTGTCCAGCGGGACCTGGGCATGCACGGCGACGGTGAGCGCTCCGAGTACCTCGCCACCGGCCGGGCCCATCGCGGTGGCTCCGACGAGCACCCCGCGATCGGCGTCAGCGACGAGCTTGATCAGGCCTTCGTTGCCCACCTTGTGGATCCACCCACGGGCGGTGCTCGGGACGTTGGTGCTCCCGACCAGGACCGCGGTGAAACGTTCGCGGGCCTGCTGCTCGGTCAGGCCGACCGAGCCCACCTCTGGGTCGGTGAAGGTCACCCTGGGCAGGGCCCGGTAGTCGGCCGCGGGGCCGCCCTCGCCGAGGATCTCGCCGATCACGATGCCTGCCTGGTACATGGCGACATGGGTGAAGGCACCCTGTCCGGTGATGTCACCGACCGCCCAGACTCCGTCGGCGACCCGGCAGCGCTCGTCGATCGGGGCGACCCTGGCCGAAGGGTCCACGCCCACCGTGTCCAGACCCGCCCCGGCGGGGTCGGCCCGGCGACCGGTTGCCACCAGAAGGCGTTCGGCATGCAGGACCAGCCCGCCGTCTAGCTCCACCGCGACGCCGGCCCCGTCGCTGTCGACGCGACGGGCCGTCATACCGACGTGGACGTGCATGCCTTCGGACTCGAACACGCCCTGGAGCAGCTCGCCGGCCTCGGGCTCCTCCATCGGCAGCAGGTGGTCGGCGGCCTCGACGACGCTGACCTGCACGCCGAAGCGGGCGAACACCTGAGCCAGCTCGCACCCGATGGCTCCTCCGCCCAGGACGATCATCGACGCGGGCAGCTCCTTGGTCTCGACCGCCTGGTGGTTGGTCCAGAACGGCACCTGGTCCAGCCCGGCGATCGGTGGGATCGCGGGTTTGCTGCCGGTAGCCACTACGACACCCCGGGTGAGTGCGTAGCTGACCCCGTCCACGTCGACCCGCCCTGGGCCGGTGAGTCGGCCCTTGCCGCGCACGAAGGTGCCGCCCTTGCCGACGAAGCGCTCGACCGCGACCCGGTCGTCCCAGTTGTCGGTGGCCTCCTCGCGTATCCGGCGTGCCACCGGCGCCCAGTCGGGGTGGATCCCTGCGATACTGCCACCGAGCTCGGGGACGCGGCGGGCCTCGGCGAGGGCGTTCGCGGCGCGGATCATCATCTTCGACGGGATGCACCCCCAGTAGGGGCACTCGCCGCCGACCAGACCGTTGTCGATACCGAGGACTCTCAGGCCGCGCTCGGCCAGGGTCCCGGCGACGTGTTCACCGCCGGGTCCCATGCCGATGACGGCTACGTCGTAGGTCTCCACGGGTTCTCCTTCTCGTCGTTCACGCGGGGGTTTGTTGGTCAGAAACGTGCTGAGAGGACGCAGCCTGCGGGGCGTGCCAGTGGCCGCCCTGGAGCAGCTCATCGGCCTCGACCGGACCCCACGTTCCCCGCTGATAGGGATGGACCTGTCCTAAGTCGTCCAGGGCGGGTTGGACCACGCGCCAGGCGCTCTCCACGCCGTCCTCGCGGGCGAAACGACGGGGGTTGCCGTCAAGGGCGTCGTCCAGAAGCCGCTCATAGGCCTCCTGTCGCGCACCCAGGGCCTGGCTGAAGTCGACCTGCAGGTCGACCGGCTCGGTCGCAAGCTCTTGCCCCGGGCGTTTAGCCTGCACGGTGAGCGTGACCCCGTCCTGGTGTCCGAGCCGGAACCGGAAGAGGTTCGCGTGCGGGCTCGGCAGGTCCTTGTCGGTGAACAGCATCCGAGGCGGCTCACGCAGCTCGACGACCGCCTCCAGCGCCGTGGCGGCCAGACCCTTCCCAGCCCGGATGAAGAACGGCACCCCGGCCCATCGCCACGACTCGATGTCCAGGCGGCAGGCCACAAAGGTCTCGACCGTGGAGTCGGCGCTCACCCCGGGCTCATCCAGGTAGCCCTCGTACTGCCCCCGCACCATGGTGCTGCAGTCCAGTGGGCGCATCGCCCGCAAGACCTTCGCCTTCTCATCGCGAAGAGCGTCGGCGTCCGGGCTGACCGGCGGCTCCATAGCAAGCAGCGCGACGACCTGAAGCAGATGGTTCTGCAGGACATCACGGATGGCTCCGACACCGTCGTAGAAGGCCCCGCGGCCCTCGACACCGAAGTCCTCAGCCATGGTGACCTGCACACTCGCTACGTAGTTTCGGTTCCAGATCGGCTCCAGGAAGCTGTTGGCGAATCTGAAGACCAGCAGATCCTCGACCGGCTCCTTGCCGAGGTAGTGGTCGATCCGGTAGATCGCCCGCTCCTGGAGGTGTTCAAGCAGGACGCGGTTGAGCTGTTGGGCCGAGGCAAGGTCCCGCCCGAAAGGCTTCTCGACAACGATCCGCGCTGTGTCGGTGAGCCCGACGGACGCCAGGCCCTGTACCACTGTCGGGAACATCGAAGGCGGGATCGCGAGATAGAACACGCCGCGCTGGGACCCGAGCGCACGTAGACGGCTGGCCAGCGACTGGAACGTCTCTTCCTGCCCGTAGTCGCCACCCACCAAAGTCAGTCGCTGGCACAACCGCTGGACGACCACCGGATTGGCGCCCTTCACCGTGGCCTCGATCGCTGAGTGTGCGTGGTCGCGGAACTGTTCGTCGCCCCAGTCCGAGAGTGCGACGCCGATCACGGGCAAGTTCAGGCGGTCTCGTGCTTCGAGCTGGTACAGGGCGGAGAACAGCTTCTTGCGCGCGAGGTCTCCGGTAGCCCCGAACAACACGAGCGCGTCCGCTCGGGTCATCACCTACACCTCCCTGGGGATGGCGGATGGAACAGTTCTGGCGACACTAGCGCGGTACACGTTGGAGTGCGGCCCGGACCAGGCGGTGGGTCTGCGCGTCTCCGCTGCACCACCAGCATTCCCTCAGGTGGATGCGGACCTGCCGGGCGCCGGCAACTGACGGACTCCTGTAGGGAATTTCTCTGGTGGCCTTGAGGGTTTCCTGTGCGGAACTATCACCGAGATACAAGGGAGCACGGCCATGAGAGCAACGTGGGACGGGACCGTCATCGCCGAGAGCGAGCAGACCGTGGTGGTCGAAGGCAACCACTACTTCCCTGCGGAGTCGGTCAACTGGGCGCTGCTGAAGGAATCCAACAAGAGCACAGTCTGCCCCTGGAAAGGCCAGGCGCGTTACTGGTCCCTCGACGCCACCGGGCCTACCGGTGAGGATGTCGCCTGGTCCTACCCCGATCCCTCGGCCGCGGCACGTGAGATCACCGGGCACGTTGCCTTCTGGCGCGGGGTCCACGTCAACGCTGCCTGACCCCTTATGTCGTGGCCAGCATGGGCTTTCTGGCCGGTTGTCGAGACGGGCGGAGATGAGCATGTACGAGGCAGTTTTCAACGGGCGGGTAATAGCCCGCAGCGACGCTACGGTCGTCGTGGAAGGCAACCACTATTTTCCTGCGGCGGCGGTCCAGGACGAGTTTCTGACTCGTAGCCGGATGAAGTCTGTGTGCCCGTGGAAGGGCGTCGCCAGTTACTACACCGTCGAGGTTGACGGTGTCCGGGACGCCAACGCCGCCTGGACCTACCGGCATCCGTCACCGCTGGCCCGCCGGATCAAGAACCACGTCGCATTCTGGGGAGACGTGCGGGTGGTCAACAAGGACTGAGTTCACTGGTCGTCAGGACGATGATCGCCCTATCGTTGTAGGCACGAGCCGAGGAGCGCGACATGGCGGACACAACCAACGCTGGCGGGGGGCGTCAGTGAGCAACGTGCCCATCGCCGACCACGCCTTGCTGTCCGACTGTCACAGTGCGGCGATGGTCACCCGGGCGGGTTCGATCGACTGGCTCTGCTTCCCCCGGTTCGACTCACCGGCCGTATTCGCCAGGCTTCTGGACGACGAAGCCGGGCACTGGCTCGTCACTCCCGACGACGTGTTGGACGTGACTCGGTCCTACCTGGGAAGCAGCCTGGTCCTGCGGACCGTTTTCACGACGGCGCACGGCTTGGTGCAGCTGACCGACGGGTTGGTCGTCGGCGGCGGCGAGCGTCACCATGATCTCGGGATCGCATCCCCCCACCTGCTCGTGCGGCATGTCGCGTGTCTCGAGGGGACGGTGACGGTCTGCGTGGAGTACCGGCCGCGGCCGGAATACGGTCTGGTCGCGCCGTCGCTGCGCGCAGACGGCGACGGGGTGATCGTGTCGCACGGTGGACCCGACCGGCTGACGCTGTGGAGCAGCCACCAGCTCGACGTCATGAAGTCGGAGGCGGTAGCGGCGGTCTCCATGAAGGCAGGGGAGACCCTCGACTTCGCCCTTGGTTGGTCTCGTGCGTGGGAGGCATCCCCCGTGCTCGACGCCGGGTTCGCTGCCGCGGCTCGTTTGGAGGACACCGTCGCCGCGTGGGACTCGTGGGCGCAGCAGCACCAGCGGTATGACGGGCCCTGGGCCAAAGAGGTGCGCTTCGCCGGCGTCGTGCTGCAGGGTCTGACATTCAAGCCATCGGCCGCGATCGTCGCCGCTGCGACGACCTCTTTGCCTGAGGCTCGCGGCGGTGAACGCAACTGGGACTACCGGTACACCTGGGTCCGTGATGCGTCCATGACTTTGGACGCCTTGTGGGTCGCGGCCTGCCCGGACGAAGCCTACGAGTTCTTGGCGTGGCTCGTCGGGGCCGCCTCAGGTGGGCTCCTTGACGGGGGCTCGTTGCAGATCATGTACGGGGTTGGCGGGGAGCATGACCTCACCGAGCGCGAGCTGCCGCACCTGGACGGCTGGTCCGGAGCCCGTCCGGTCCGGGTTGGCAACGGCGCCTGGAACCAGACCCAGCTCGACGTCTACGGAGAGCTGTTGGCTGCGGTCCACCGGCTCCGGGATCAGCTGGGCGAGCTTGACCTGCCGACCCGGCGGTTCCTGATCGAGGTCGCCGACACTGCCGCGACCCGATGGACCGAACCCGACCACGGGATCTGGGAGATGCGCGGTGAACCGCAGCGCTTCCTGTACTCCGCCCTGATGTGTTGGGTCGCCCTGGATCGCGCGGTCCAGCTCGCCGAGACACTCGATGCTGCTGACCGGGTGACGTCATGGACGACGACACGGGACGAGATAGCCGAGGCGATCTACACCCGGGGGTACAACGAGAACCTCGGGACGTTCACCCAGACTCTCGACGGCGAAGGGCTCGATGCCAGCGCACTCATGATCCCTATCGTCGGGCTGCTCCCGGGAACGGATCCCCGCGTGATCTCTACCATCGAGGTCCTGTCTCGTGAGCTCTGCGACGACCACGGGCTGCTCAGCCGCTACCGCGACGACGACGGACTCGCAGGCACCGAAGGGGCGTTCGTCTTCTGTACGTTCTGGCTGGCACACGCGCAAGCCTTGGCCGGGGAGCTGGACCGGGCCCGCGAGACCTTCCAGCGGGCGCTGTACTGCGGGAACGACCTCGGCCTCCTCTCCGAGGAGTTCGACAGCGAGGCAGGCGAGCAGCTCGGGAACGTGCCACAGGCGTTCAGTCACATCGGCCTGGTCAACGCCGCGTGGGCCATTTCTCAAGCTGAACAGGACGGCGTCGCCCAGCCAGCCGCCAGCCTTGTTGATGCCCCTCTTTGAGGGAATGTTCGCCCCGCTGGTGGCGAGACGCCGCGGCACGGGAACGACCACATGCCCAACATGCCGAAGGCCATGGCCTCGGTGACGCTCAACGTCAGGTCAGGCCAAGACAACGGCTGACGGATGCCGGTCACTGGACACGCCTCGGCCCGGATTATCCGGCCGCGCAGGGAGTGCAGCGATGACCGCGCCCCCAAGCGGGTACTGCAGGCTGTAGGTGTGCGCACGACAATGATTTCTTTCACGGCCATCGCCGCCATGATCTTCGTGGGCGTCTGGGCCAGACGACATTTCTCAGCCTCGGCCGTGCGGCACTGGCACCGTTCGACGGCGCCGACCATCATGGCCGGTCGGTTGCGCACTCGTGTTGTGGGGACGGGCGCACCAGCAACCGTGCTGCTGCACGGGATCCTCGCATGCGGCGACTACTACGGCGCCAGCTACGACATATTGGCTGACGGCCGGCGCCTCGTCGTTCCCGACCTGCTCGGCTTCGGGGACTCCTACCTGTCCGCGTCCCCAACGGGTTACGCCCTGGACGCGCACCTGAACGCACTCGACGAGATGGCGACCGCCCTGCAGCTGACCGGACCACTCATTATCGCGGGGCACTCGATGGGAGCAGTCCTGGCATTGCACTGGGCGGCCCGCCGAGGCGCCCAGGTCCAGAAGGTGATCGCGATGAGCGCGCCCCTGTACCTCACCCCCACCGAAGGGCGCTCCCATGTGCACGGCCTCGGGCCGCTGGAGGCGATGATGGCACTCGACACCTCCGTCGCCCGCGCCTCCTGCGCCTGGATGTGCCGGCACCGCACCACGGCCAGTTGGGTCGCTGTCGCGCTCAAGCCACACCTGCCAGTTCCCCTGGCCCGGCGCGGGGTCCTGCACACCTGGCCGGCGTACCTGGCCACCATGGAACACGTCGTCCTACACAGCGACTGGCAGGCCGCGCTGTCCACCCTCTCCGCGGCCCGTGTCCCGGTGCTCTTCGCGGCCGGGGACCGCGACCCGGTGCCTGTCCCTGGACGCACCGCGCAACTCGCCGAGCAGTACCCGACAGTCACCTCGGCCGTCCACCCCACCGCCGACCACGACCTGCCGCTGGTCGAACCGGCTTGGTGCATGCGCCTGCTCGACGACTCACCTACACGCAGCAAAGTAGCGCCAACCGAAGCGCAAGAGGACCCTGGCTGTGCTGCACCGGGGTGACGCCGATTGCCAGAGGAGAGCCGCACACGACGCAGATCGAACTGTTCGTGGCCGGCGCGGCCGATCACCTACGGCCACGCCACAAGCTGATCTTCGTCGGATGCGGCTTCGTCTGTGGCGAGGGCGTCTCGGTGTTGCACGACGAGGAAGCCAGGCGACCGTCGTCAGGTCCAGATCAGTCCTTGATCCGGGCCAGCCGCGATCCGGTACGGTAGGCCCGTCTTCGTCCATATGGTGTCAGTGGGATCTCATGATCGAGCGGAGCAGTGGTTAACCGGACGTGGGCGAAGAACCCGCGGTTTGTCAGTTTCGCAGCCGCTGTTCTGGCGGTTGTTGCTCTGTATTGCCTCCGGTGGTCTGGTGTCAATTCGGGCAACTGGGCCGACTTGGAGGTCTACGCCCGAGGGGCGCAGGACGTCGTGACCCGGGCGCCCCTGTATGAACAGCAGGCTGGCGCGTTGCCGTTCACCTACCCGCCATTCGCGGCAGTGGTGTTCACACCGTTGCACCTCCTGAGCTCGACCGGCGCACGCTGGGTCTTCACCCTCGGTTCGCTGGCCAGCTATCTGGTCGCGGTCGGGGCCTTCGCCTGGCGGTTGCGGCTGCCGTGGGGGCACCTGGCCTTGGTGGCCGTGGCCGGAGTGGCGTTGGAGCCGATCGTGCGCACCCTGCTGCTCGGGCAGGTCAACCTGTACCTCATGGCGATCGTGGCGGTTGACTGCTTCCTGATGAGGTCCTCGCGCCGAGGATGGCTGGTCGGCGTCGCGGCCGGAATCAAGGTCGTTCCCGGCGTGTTCGTCCTGTACTTCGTGTTGCAGCGAGACTGGCGCTCGGCCCTACGCGCGGGCGGCGCCTTCCTGGTGACCGTCGTCCTCGGGGCAGTCGTCGCGCCACAGGAATCACTGAGGTATTGGAGTGGCGGCCTCTTCGGGATATCTCACTGGGGGCCGGTAGCGGTCGTTGATGGCAAGAACCAGTCGCTCATCGGTGAGCTGGCGCGAATCTCGCATCAACCGTCACCTTTGGCGGTGACGGTGCTCGTCGCATCTGCGTCAGGCTTGGCGCTCGCGATTGCGGCCGCCCACCGGCAGCTTCGGACCGGTGACGAGGTGGCAGCGCTGACGGCGGTCGCCATCGGTGGTCTCCTGGCCTCTCCGCTGTCCTGGACCCACCACTGGGTGTGGGGCGTGCCAGCCATCATGGTCCTGGTCTCGAGGAAGAAATGGGTGACAGCCTGGCTGCTTGGGTTGGTCTTCGCCGCCGGTGCCGCGCGGGGGGTAACACTCCAGCCGTCGCAGGAGTCGCTCACCCTCCTTCAACAGCTGGAGAGCGCCACGTACGTCGCGGCTGGCATAGGTCTCTTGGCCATGTGGGCGTTTGGCTCCGGCAGACGGGGGCCGCAGCGCACCCACATCAGCGCTGCTGTACGGCCGGTTCTGGAGCGAGGTGTCGACGACGACGGCAGATCGCCACGATGACCACGAGCGCTGCAGCCAGGGCGTAGCCGGCGGCGGGTACTCCGACGCCGTCGTAGGCCCAGTACCCCGCGACAGCGACGGCGAGCCACTCGAGGCGTCGGGACATCACGGCCAGCGCAACGAGCGGCACGGCATACCAGGGGTAGCTGGGTGTGGTCACCAGAAGCAGTGACCCGAACAGCACCAGGGCCGCCCGCTGAGGCTCTTCGGCTGTGGTGGTCCCCAGGGCCCAGATGGCGACGGCCGCCATGACCACGAGCATTGCCGGGGTCAGCAGGTTTTCGGGGACGAACAGCCGCAGAAGTCCCGCTCGGTCCCCTCCGCCCTCCTCTGCCAGGTAGCCCGGCAGGTAGCCGAGCACCAGGCCCCCCACGATCAGGACGTGGGGCAGGTATGTCGCCACGAGCGTGACGACTGCCGTCAGAGGTGTCTTCCAGGGGCGAGGGAACCCGTTGCGGCGTAACGGCATGAACGCCGGCAGCAGGACGAGGGGTGTGAGCTTGACCGAGGCAGCCGCGCCCAGCAGGAGGCCGGCCACCCAGGCCGTGGATGCGCGTCCCTGTCGTGTGGACACGGCGATGACCGCTCCCACGATGAACGCCGCACCGAGGATGTCGACGTGTCCGCCCTTGCCCGCCTCGAGGATGACGGTCGGGCTCCATGCCCACCACAGGGCTTGGCGGGGGTTGAGACCGCGGCGCAGCAGCCAGGCGGCCAGCGCGGCCGCCAGTGCGACTGCCAGCAGAGCGCTGCCGATCTGGATCCCCAGGGTTCCGGCCGACCAGGGTGTCACGGCGGCCACGGCGGCGAACCAGAGCTGGGCAACCGGCGGATAGATGGTCGGGACCCGCGGGCGGTTGATCATGGTGCGGCTGTCGTCTCGGGCGCGGTTCTGCAGCTCGGCACGATCTGCCGGCAGTGGCTGTGTCGTGACGCCGGAACGCTGCTCGGAGGTGAGCCCGGGGAACAGGACGGGGTCGCGCAGCCCGGCGAGGTGGTCGTCCAGTGGGACGTATCGGTATGGCGAGGTCCCGGACAGCTGGACCCGGCCGTCCCAGACGTAACGCCAGGCGTCGCCGCCCGAGTGCGGAGGCGTGAAGACGCCCGGGAGCTGGACGGCGAGCGCCAGCAGCGCCACCGTGACGACCGGACGGCCGAGGTGCCTGCGGTCTCGCGTCACCCACATCGTCGTCGCCACGCAGATCAGCCAGAATGCCAGGGTGGTGGCGATCCGCAGCCAGGTGCGGTGGGAGCTGTCACTCAGGGCCAGCATGGTCGCATAGGCGGTAATAACCACGGCGGCGCCGATCGGCAGTCTGCTCACGTGCCGAGCGCCTCGTCGTACAGCGCCATGGGGGAGTGGGCGACGCTGGTGATCCGTCGGTACAGGCGGCCGAAGCGGCTGTCTGGCACGATCATGGCCACCGCCGCCGCATCGGCCGGGGTGTCGACGTCGCGTATGACGGGCAGCATCCGAACCCGAAACCCCAATGACTGCAACCGTTCCAGCTGAAGTCGGCCCGTCTGTGGCGTTGACATGGGCACCCCTCTGACGACGTCAGGATGAAAACGGCGAAGGCCCATCGCCCAGTAGCCACCATCTGGACACAGCCCCAGCACGGCGTCGGCGTCCGCCCAGTCGAGTCCGAGGTCGGCGGGCCTCAGCTGCGGCGTGTCCATGCCCACGAGCAATGCCGGAGCGTGTCCGCGATGGTTGAGGGCCTCCTGGAAGGCGTGGCTCATCCGTTCGTCAAGGCCGGCACCCCT